>JAVVFP010000138.1:0-7358 GCA_032250495.1 Bacteroidota bacterium
GGCATGGCGTCGTCAGGCTGGTGACTGTTCGATGATCGATGAAATATACTGCAGGGGACGATGTCGTAAAAATGGGAGCAGGAGATCAGCGCGCTGCCGGGAGCACGCAGGACGAGCAGGAGACCAGCGCGCTGCCGGGAGCATGCAGGACGAGCAGGAGATCAGCGCGCTGCCGGGAGCATGTAAAAAAAGGAGCGCCCCGTCGCGGGACGGAGCGCTCTCGATGCGAAGTGCGGGACCTGCGGCGCGGAATCAGGTTCCGGCGCTGTAGTCGTCCATGTAATCCTTCTGCTCTTTTGTCAGCTTGTCGATCCTGTACCCCATGGTGCGGAGCTTGAGCGCGGCGATGTCCTGATCCTGCTCGACGGGAATGTCGTGCACCGCGACATCGAGACGTTCGCCCTTTTTCGCGAGTTCCGCAAGGCGGATCTGGGAGAGGAACTGGTTGGCGAAGGACATGTCCATCACCTCCGAGGGATGTCCTTCGGCGGCGGCGAGATTTACCAGGCGTCCCTGTGCGAGCAGGTAGATGCGCCGGCCATTCTTCTTGATGACGTATTCCTCGTTGTTGGCGCGGATCGTGCGCTTGCTTTTCTTGATCTTCTCCAGCTCAGGGATATTGATCTCACAGTCGTAGTGCCCCGTGTTGCAGACCACTGCGCCGTCCTTCATCATCTGGAAATGCTTTTCGCGGATGACGTCCTTGACCCCGGTGGCCGTGATGAACACGTCGCCCACCCTCGCGGCTTGGTCCATGGTCATGACCTCGTGTCCTTCGAGCGTGGCCTTGAGTGCGGCGGTCGGCTTGACCTCGGTGACGATGGTGTTTGCGCCGAGTCCCTTGGCCCGTTCAGCGACGCCCTTGCCGCAGTGGCCATAGCCGGCGACGACGACGTTCTTGCCCGCGAACAGAATGCTGGTGGCGCGGAGGATACCGTCGAGGGTGGACTGTCCGGTCCCGTACACGTTGTCGAAGTCCCACTTGGTCTCGGCGTCATTGACGGCGATGACCGGGTATTTGAGTTCGCCGGCCTCGGCCATGGCGCGCAGGCGATGCACGCCGGTGGTGGTTTCCTCGGTGCCGCCGAGCATGTCCGGCATCAGCTTTTTGTGCTTGTTGTGGATGGTGAAAATCAGGTCGGCGCCGTCATCCAGCGTAAGGTTGGGCTTGAAGTCCAGTGTACGCTCGATGGCCCAGTAGAACTCCTTCACATTCATCCCGTGCCAGGCATAAATGGACGTGCCTTTCGCGGCGAGGGCGGCTGCCACCTCGTCGTTGGTCGACAGCGGGTTGCAGCCGCTCCAGCTGACCTCGGCTCCCGCGGCGGAGAGCGTCTCGACGAGCACGGCCGTTTCCTTGGTCACGTGCAGGCAGCCGGCGATGCGGAAGCCCTTGAGGGGCTTGGTTTTTTTGTACTTCTCGCGCAGCGCCATCATGACGGGCATGCGGCTTTCGGCCCATTCGATTTTCATGCGGCCTTCCGGGGCGAGCTTGATATCCTTGACCTTGTAATTCTTCTTGGCTTTTGCCATCAGGGAAATACTCCTGTATTGAAATGAAAAGTTATACCAGTTGTTTCCGAATGTCCTTGACCATGTCGAGCTTCTCCCAGGTGAAGTCCTTCTCGTTGCGGCCGAAATGTCCATACGCCGCGGTGGCGCGATAAATCGGACGACGCAGTTTCAGGCGCGCGATGATGCCGGCGGGCGTCAGGTCCACGTTCTTCCGCACCCAGCGCTCGATATCGGTATCGCTGACGCCGTTCTTCGCCGTCCCGTGCGTATCGACATGCACGGAGACGGGTTTGGCGACGCCGATGGCGTAGCCGATCTGTATCGTGCACTCGTCCGCCACTCCGGCGGCCACGAGGTTCTTTGCGAGGTGGCGCGTGGCGTAGGCCGCGCTGCGGTCCACTTTCGAAGGATCCTTGCCGCTGAAAGCGCCGCCGCCGTGGGGCGCCCAGCCACCGTAAGTGTCGACGATGATCTTGCGTCCGGTCAGGCCGGCATCGCCGTGGGGGCCGCCGATCTCGAAACGGCCGGTGGGATTGACATGCAGCTTGATGCGTCCCTCGAGCATCTCCTTCGGAAAGACCTGGGCGATGACGTGTTCCTGTATGTCATCCTTGATTTTCTTCATCGTCACGCCCGGATCGTGCTGTGTGGACACCACGATGGTGTGCACGCGCTTCGCCTCGCGTCCCTCGTACTCGAAGGTCACCTGGGATTTCGCGTCGGGGCGCAGGTAGGGCATGATGGTCGGGTAGCGCTTGCGCAGATCCGCCAGCCGCTGCACCAGCTTGTGCGAATAGAGGATGGGAAGCGGCATGAACTCGGGCGTGGCGTTGGTCGCGTAACCGAACATGATACCCTGGTCGCCGGCGCCGCCGCTTTTCACGCCGCGGAAAATATCGGGCGACTGCTGGTGGATATGCGAGGCCACGCCGCAGGAGTCCGCGTCGAAGCGATACTTCGGATCGGTGTACCCGATGCCACGAACGGTCTCCCGCACGACTTCCTGGACGTCCACGTACGCGTCGGTGGTGATTTCCCCGCCGACAAGGACGAAGCCCGTGGTCGTGAAACACTCACAGGCCACGCGGGCTTCCGGGTCGTCGCGGAGAATGCTGTCGAGGACGGCATCCGAGATCTGGTCGCAGATCTTGTCCGGATGTCCCTCGGATACGGATTCGGATGTAAAGAGATAGGACATGAAAATCTTCCGCTCTATTGAATGATCATGAACACGAGTTGTGAATGCCGTAGCTCTGCCTCCGGTGATCCTGCAGCTTACAGGCTCAGTACCGGTGCTTCATCCTCACCTGATCCTTTGTTCTTCCGGGAAAAACAATGCCGCGAGAGGATGCGCGGGGAACAGGGATGAACCGCAAATGTTCCCGGCAGAATGCGGTATTATTAAAAGGTAAGGGAAAAAATCGAATGAAAAAACGGGAATATGAATCCCGAATGCGAAACCGAGGGCAATCGCTATCGCCCTCGCAATCGGATCACCCACGGGTTGCATTTTTCTCCCGGCCTTGGTACATTTGTGGACTCGCCATCCTAGCTCAGTTGGTAGAGCAGCTCACTCGTAATGAGCAGGTCGTCGGTTCGAGTCCGATGGATGGCTCCAGGAAGTACAACCCCGTCCCGCATTCCGCAGGACGGGGTTTTCCTTTTATTCGCTATTTTGCGTCCATGCGTCTCCTCATCATCGACAACTTCGACTCCTTCACCTACAACCTCGCGCAGCTGTTCGCCGCGCTCAAGGAGGTGGAAGTCGTGGTGCGCCGCAACAACACGCCTTTCGCGGATCTTGCCGCGCTGCGGCCGGACGCACTGTGCATCTCCCCCGGTCCCGGATCGCCGGCGGACAGCGGGGTCAGTCGCGAGGCGCTGCGCGAGTGGACGGGCCGACTGCCGGTGCTGGGCGTCTGTCTCGGCATGCAGGTGCTCAACGAACAGTACGGCGGCACGACCGTGCATGCGCCGGAGCCGGTGCACGGGAAAGCCGATACCCTGCGCCACAGTGGCGCGGGACTATTCCGCGGCCTCCCGACTCCCTTCCGCGCCGCGCGCTACCATTCCCTCGCCGTGCGCAGGACCTCGGACGAACTGATAGAGGACGCCTGGAGCGACGACGGCACTGTCATGGCCATCCGTCACGCGTCCCTGCCCGTCTGGGCCGTGCAGTTTCACCCCGAATCCTTTCTCACCGAACACGGCGGCGCCTTGGCGGAGAATTTCCTCGAAGCGGGGGGACTGCGATGACACTGCCGGAACTTCTGCATGCACTCCGCTGCACGGTCACCGTCCGTGATATCGGCAGCTGCACGGCGGAGGAATTCGCCCTCCACGCCGCACGGGAAGCGGGTCCGTCTCCCCATGTGATACTGCTCAGCGGCGGCACGCACGAATGCAGCACGCGCTCACTGGCGATGCTCGATCCCGCCGCTGTCCTGCGCGTGAAAAACGGCAGGGCGACGCTGGAAACCGCGGACGGCACGCACGACGAACAGGCGGACCCTTTCGACCTCCTCGCCGCGGCCCGTGCGGGACTGACCGCTTCCCCGCGGACAGCCCTTCCCGCTGCCGTCGGCGGGTACGTCGCCTATGACGCCGCCCGCGCCATAGAAGTGCTGCCCGCCAGGGCACGGGACGAACTCGGTCTGCCCGACCTCCTGCTGCTCTGGCCCACACGCATCCTGCATCATGAACACCGCGGCGGCAGGCTGCGGGAGTGCCACGTGCAATGGCGCGACGGCGAGCGGCTGCTGAATGTCATCGCCGCCCGGGACCACCCGTCTCAAACGGAACACACCGATCGGGAAACCGGGCACGATTCCGGCCGCGTGCGCCGTTCCTTCTCCCGCGAGGCGTACGAAGCGGCCGTCTCACGCGTGCGCGATCACATTTACGAAGGCGACGTCTACCAGGTCAACCTCTCGCAGCGCTTCACCTTTCCACTGCGCGAAGCGCCCGCGGCACTGTGGCGAAAGCTGTACGCCGCCAATCCCGCACCGTTTTATGCCTACGTGGACGGCGGAGACCACCAGGTTCTCAGCACCTCCATGGAGCGCCTGCTGCGCATCGAGCCCGCCTCGGGCGGTGACCACATCGAGACGCGGCCGATAAAGGGGACGCGTCCCCGGGGCGCCACCGCATGGGAGGACGCGGCTTTCGAGGCGGAACTGCGCACAAGCGCGAAGGACGACGCCGAGCTTTCGATGATCGTGGACCTCGCGCGCAACGATCTTGGACGGGTCTGCCGCACGGGGACGGTACGGGTCGCCGAACACAGGCGTGTCGAGCGCTACGCGAACGTCATGCACCTGGTCTCCGTGGTCACCGGACGTCTGCGGACGGACGCCGGCATCGCGGAGGTGTTCCGCGCGCTGTTCCCGGGCGGTTCGATCACGGGCTGTCCGAAAATCCGCGCCATGGAAATCATCGACGCGACCGAGCCGGTGACGCGGCACGCGTACACCGGCAGCATCGGTGTGCTCGATGCCGATGGTACGACGGATTTCAACATCGCGATACGCACGGCCGTGGTTCGCGATGGACTCTGTCACCTCTCGGTGGGCGGGGGCATCGTCTACGATTCCGATCCTGAGGCGGAATACATGGAAACCCTGCACAAGGGCGGCACCTTTTTCCACTGTGCCGACATCGATCCACACACAGTCACGGAAGATTGAATGCAGCAGTGTATTTACTGTAACGGCGAGTATCTCCCGGCGCGCGAGGCGCGCGTGCCGGCGATGGATGCGGGCATGCTCTACGGTGCGGGACTGTTTGAAACCCTGCTCGCGCGGCAGGGACGTCCCCGCCTGCTCGGCCGTCACCTGCGGCGACTCCGCTCGTCCTGCGCCGCGCTGGACATTCCCTGCGCGCTCTCGGACGAGGAGACCGCGGCCATCATCGGCGAACTTCTCAGGCAGAACGGACTCGATGAAATGGAGGCGCGCGTGAAAATCGTCGCCACGCCAGGGGACGTCGCCCAGCACTGGACGCACCGGCACGACACGGTGCTGATCATCGCCGAGCCCTACCTGCGTCCCCCACAGGATATTCCCTGGAAGCTCCGCGCTCCGGAAAGCATGCTCGCCACCCCCATCGCCCGGCACAAGAGCACCAGCTACCTGGCCTACCGCCACCTCCTGCACACCGCCCGGCGCGAAGGATACGACGACACCGTGCTGCTCGACCGCCACGGAAACGTCTCCGAATGCAGCTTCACCTCCCTGCTGCTCTTCGACGGCGACCGTCTCGTCCTGCCCACTTCACCGGACGCACTGCCTGGCATCACCGCGGAGGTCATGGCGGAGATCTGCCGCGAACTCGGCATGCAGGTCGAGCGGCGTCCCGTTGCTCCCGCGGAGCTCACCGCAGGTCCCGTCGTCTGCGTCTGCAACGCGCTGCTCGGGCCGTTTCCGGTCGCCCGCATCGGCGCCGCGCAGCTTCCGGTTTTTCCCGCCGAGGGCATGCTGCCCCTGCGACAGGCATGGCTGGATTTTTCCTGAACGGAAGGTGCGCAAGTCTCTAATCTCCGATGGTTTGTATCAATCCGGCATTCCGGCTATATTCGTATGATTACGAGCTGATTTTCACTCTTTCCCGGAGAAAATGTGTCTTCCGAATTGATAGTCTTCCTCGTACTGGCTGCCGTCGCGGTAATCTCAGGGATTTTGATGATCACGCGCGCCAACCCGGTCAACAGCGCCCTGTTCCTCATCCTGAATTTCCTCTCCCTCGCCGGCATCTACCTCACCCTCAACGCACAGTTCGTCGCCATCATACAGATCCTCGTCTACGCCGGGGCCATCATGGTGCTCGTCCTGTTCGTCATCATGCTGCTCAATCTCGAGGATGAAGCGCCTCTGCGGGACACGCTGACCAAGCGGCATTACGTTTCCCTGCTATTCGCGCTTGTCACGCTGGGACTGCTCATCGAGGTCATCGGCTGGAAAGGTGCGGGCGCCCTCGCGGGCATGACGGCCTTCGCGCCGAATTCCGTGGAGATCGGCACGGTGGAACATATCGGCAGCGAACTGTTCACGCGCTACGTGTTCCCCTTCGAACTGACATCCATTCTGCTCCTCGCCGCCATGATCGGTGCCGTGGTGCTCGCCAAAAAGCGTTTTCCCTGATCGATTGACCATACGGATAACGAAGCTATGATCCCCATACACTACTACCTGATCCTGAGCGCAGTCATGTTCATCACCGGCGTGGTGGGAGTACTCACGCGCCGCAACGCCATCATCATCTTCATGTGCATCGAACTCATGCTCAATTCGGTGAACCTGACCTTCGTGGCGTTTTCCTCGTACCTCGGCAACGTCGACGGACAGATATTCGTGTTCTTCGTCATGGCCGTGGCCGCGGCCGAGGCCGCCGTCGGACTCGCGATCGTCATCGCGCTGTTCCGCAACAAGCAGACGGTCAATATCAACGACGTCAATATTCTCAAGTGGTGATGCCGCCCGTTACGGCCGCCCCCTGTTCATTCGCATACTGAAACTGTACAACGTCCATTTCAACCCATGCATCAATACGTCGGGCTTATCGTACTCTTTCCGCTGATCGGACTGCTCATCAACGGGCTGTTCGGGCGGAAAATCAAGAATGAAAAGCTGATCGGAAGCATCGGCAGCGGCGCGGTGGGACTCTCCTTCCTCGTTGCAGCGGGCATTTTCATCGAAATGCTCGGCATGCCCGCGGAAGAGCGCGGCAGCGTGGTCACGCTCTTCACCTGGCTCGCCGCCGGCAGCTTCAAGGTGAACGCCGCCTACCAGGTGGACCAGCTTTCCATCTTCATGACGCTGGTCGTCACCGGCGTCGGCTTCCTGATC
>JAVVFP010000139.1:0-7329 GCA_032250495.1 Bacteroidota bacterium
GGAAGCAGATCCGGTACCTCACGGACAGAGATGCTCACCGGTCCGCGCCGCGCTTCGCGCAACGTGGACAGGTAGCGGTCCACCGCGGAGTCAGGTTGCCGCGGAACCCGGGGTTTTCGTTCCGGCTCGGCTGGATGTCCGAGGTAGTGCGCGACACTCCATACCGCGCGAGAACTGGCATCACAGTCGATCTCCAGGCTCAGCTTCTCGTTCAGCCGCTCGGTCTGGTTGAAGGCGATGAGATCGCCGTGCCTGATGTACTCGACTCCCGCGGACTCGAGCATCGACAGCGTCATGTCCAGATAGGACGCACTGACCGTCTCACCGAGCAGGCGCAGGGTGAACGGGCGATCCGCACCGACGGCCAGGAGTGCCAGGGCGGACGCATACTGCGATGACTCCGCGGTTTCGACGGAAAGCGCTTCTGGCATGTCGGTCCATCCCCTGACGACAAAACCCTGTCCGGAAAGATCGTCGAAACGGTCGATACTCGCACCGCCGCTGCGCAGGGCGCGCAGAAGTGCATCATGGGGTCGGCGCATCAGGGACGGTGCCACAACCAGCTTGCTCCGCTTGACGCTGGTCGCGCAGAGCGCGAGCAGGAATCGCAGCGTCGTTCCACCTTCTCCCACATGTACGGTGCGCAGCTCGTCGCCGGCTTCACTCCCAGGGTCACGGTTCAGGTTGTCTGACACATACCCCTTCTCGTTTTCCTCGACCGCGTATCCCAACTGCCGAAGCGCACGGTACATCGCACGGACATCCTCAGCCGTACTTTTTCCGCTGATGCACGTCCGCCCCATCCGCTGGACGGCGATGACGAGCGCACGATTGAGCTCTGATTTACTTCCTTCAAGTGTCTGATCGAGTTTTCGCGGACGCACGCAGCGTACACGCACGGTGCCGTGCGCATGGGCGCGTACCTCCTCGAAGAGTGCGTCGATCCATTGGTCGGGGGTAATGTCGTCATGAACCACCGCTTGTCCGATGGCATGCAGGACGACCGACCGCAGCCGTTCGTGGTTCCGTTTCTTGTCGCGCATGATCGCCGCGACCAGCACCTCGCGCGAAGGGAGTTCCCCCGGCGGAATGAGAAGCGGAAACACCGTGTCGAGACAATGCTGCGCTTCGCCGCCGTCCATTCCCATTCGACGGGAAAGGCGAAGCGATGCGGCCATGCCCCACGCCACGGATGCTCCGTGGCCGAGTCCCGTCGTCAGCTCGAGCGCGTGCCCGAGTGTATGTCCCAGGTTGAGCACGGTCCGTATCCCGCGTTGCTCGTGCGGATCTTCCGCGACGATGCGCTGCTTGATGGCGATCGCCGCCTCTATCATGTTCCCCATCTGCGCGCTGACCTCGGTCCACGGCGCGTGGACGAGTTCCTGTACGGTAGCCGTGCCGAGAGCGCGCACGCTGTCGGCATCTCCGAGCCAGAGCGCCTTGAGCAACTCCACGACTCCCTCCCTGCGCTGCGCGACGGGAAGTGACGCGAGCAGCTCCTCGACGAGGATGACGCGCTCCGCCGGATAGAAGGTTCCGAGCTGATTCTTGGCGGTCCCGAGGTTCACCGCCGTTTTCCCGCCGTGCGCGGAGTCGACCATGGCGAGCAGCGTCGTGGGCAGCTGCCAGAGCGTCACTCCGCGCCACAGTATGCTTGCCAGGAAGCCCACGGCGTCGCCGACACTTCCCCCGCCGAGCGCGACCAGCGTGAGCGGCCTGCTCGTCCTGCGCCGCAGAACTTCCGAGGCGAGGTTCTCTATTGCCGCGAGAGTTTTCAGCCGCTCCCCGGATTCGACGAGCACTGCATCGGGGAGCTGCCGCAAGATGTGGTCAGGCAACCGGCGATCCGCGATCACGATGGCATGCGAAGGAAACGCCAGGGCATGGATTGAAGCGATGCGCTGCACGGCGGGCTGAGGAAATGTCCCTTCTGTCATCTCGACCTCACGGCTGTTTCCTTTCTGCGTGGAATATAAGAAAAAGGCGGTCCCCGGACCGCCTTCTTCATGCTGCTGCGCAGCGCTTAACGGAACATTTCTTCGACGGGCACGATGCGGATATCCTCCCGCGCGATACCGAGCGGATACACTTCGATATCCTTGTCCTCTGCAAGGATCTCCTCCGGTTTCGGTGTCTCGTAGGTGACGGGGCTCGGCGCGTCAACCGCGAGCGCGGTTGCGAATTCCTCGGCACCGTTTGTCACCATGGCAATGCGCAGGTTATCGCTCTGCAGATGCCTGCGGATCGCCGCGTTGACTTCCTCGAGAGTCAGTCCGGCTATTTTCTCACGGAACAGTGAGACGTAGTCCCCGTCAATGCCGTAGAACCTGCTGTCGATCGCATACCCGAGCCGGTCCATGGTTGTCGTCGCGTAATGCAGCGCGTACTTGTCGAGGAATTTCTGCGTCAGTGCGAAATCCTCCTGCGTCATCCCGCTGTCGATGACCTGCTGCAGTTCCCGAATCGCGGCTCGCAGTGCGAAATGCCTGTGCTGATGCTGCACCGGACGCAGCCACACCTCGAACATCTGCTGCCTGCGTGCGTGATTGGGTGCGGGCATCTGTCGCCGCCCCCCGTTGGGGAAAATCTCGATGTAAGAGTAGTCCCCGTAATTCATGCCGCGCGCCTCGCGAATCACCTGGTAGAGATGTGACGAGGAATTGCGATGCTCCCCGAACCACGAGTTGAAGAGCGCGAGCGCCCAGAAATCCTCGTCCCCGCGCACGACGTCGATGGGAAAACCGAAACTGATCGCCGTGGCATTGCATTCCTTTTCCACGAGCAGCACGTGCCGGCCCTCGAGCGGAAGCGGCGCGGGAGCGCCGGGCTGCACGGGCGCCCCTTCGGGGAGCAGCGCCAGATCCTGCTCCAGCCGTGTGAGCAGCGTGTCCTCGTACCCGCCACCGAGTCCGATGACGACGTTCCCACGCGTGAAGCATGTGCGGTAGTGGGCCCGGACATCCTCGAGCGTGATGGCTTCGAGGCTGCTCACCGTGCCGACGTCGAGATGTCCATACGGCGTGTTGTCATATACAAAAGTATAGAGTGCCGCTTTTCCGAGTTCTTCGTCATCGGCGTATCGGAGCGACTTCTCGATACCGTTGATCATGTCCGTACGGATGCGCGTGAAGTCCTCCTCGGAAAACGCGGGTTTGAGGATGGCATTGATGAACAGCGGATAGTATTCGGGAAGATTGTCCTTGTGGATACGGCCGCTGAACACGGTCATCTCCTTGTCGACAGTCGCGCCGTAGGAAGCGGCCATCGGGTATAGTGCGGAGAGAATATCCTCGTAGCTGTGGCTTTCGGTGGCTCCCTCCGTCATCATGGCGGCCGTCAGTGCACTGATGCCCTCGAGTCCGGCCGGATCGGCCTGCGAGCCGGTCTTGAACCAGACCCGGAACGAAACCGTTGGATCGTCCTCCACCGGAAGCAGTACGGCCTGATCCGTACCATTCCTGCTGCAGGATGTCATGAGTACGCCTGCGATAATGAGTAAATACAATGGGAACGTCATTCGTGTTTTCATGATCATTTCCTCCCCGTCAGGGTGGCGACCGTGCGTCGCTCCGCCGTCAGATAGGTCTCGATCGCCTCGCGGATGTCTTCCGGGGTGACCGTGTCATACATCGCGTACAGCCTGTCCACGACCTCTATCCCGCCGGTCAGCGCGACGAAGCGGGCCAGTCCGCCCGCGACCCTGGCCGGCGTATCGAGTCCCATGAGGAAACTGTACTTGAGTCGCTTCTTGATCGCCTCCAGCCTCTCCGCGCTCACAGGCCGGGAACGGAAACGTTCTATCGTCCTGTCGATTTCCTGCCGCACCATCGGGATGTCGGCCTCGTCCTTGATCATCGCGTATATGCTCCAGAGCCTCGGGTCGCGGTTGAAGCCGAATTCCGCGCCGATGAACTGCAGTTTCTGCTCCTTGAGCACGAGCGTGCGATAAATCTCGCTGCTCTCACCGAACAGCAGTTCACCGAGCATGGAGCCTGCGACGGCGATGCGATTCTCCGCATCGAGCGCGGGACTCTTGTATGAGACGACCATGAGCGGCAGCGTTTTTCCGTCGTAGGAAACGCGCACGCGTCGTTCCGCGCTCTGTTCCGGTTCCGGTGTGATGACCGGCGCCTTGTACCCGGGCTGCCAGTCCGCGTAATAGCTGCGGATCAGGTCGAGCGCCTTGCCGGTGTTGAAGTCGCCGACGAGCACGAGCACGACATTGTCCGGGCGATAATACCGGGAGAAAAAGTCCTTGCTGTACTCATACATTCCCGGCATGCGTTTGATGTCTTCTTCATATCCGATCGTCGTGTGCCCGTAAGTGTGACGCGTAAACGCCGTTTCCATGAGTTCTTCGAAGAGCACGGCCCAGGGATTGCTGCGGTTCTTCCGGTACTCCCCGTACACGGCGCCGGCCTCCGTCTGGAACACCGCCTCCTCGTAATCGAGAAACTGAAAGCGGTCGCTTTCCAGCTTGACGACGGTCTCGAGGTCCTCCGAGGCGAAGGAAAGATGATAGGCGGTATAATCATCGGTGGTGTAGGCGTTCGCGTCGGCCCCCATCTCCGTCACCATGCGGTCGTACAGTTCTGCGGGATAGTTCTTCGTCCCGCGAAACATCATGTGTTCGAAGAAATGCGCGAAGCCGGATTTCCCCTTTTCGTACTCGTCCCGTGCGCCGGTGCGCACGATGCTGTAGTAGGACATCAGTCCCCCGGCCGACATCGGCACCATGATGACGGAAAGTCCGTTCTCGAGTGTCTCCAGCCGGTAATCATACGGGAAAGCGCCTTCCCCGCCACGTTCAGCCATGAGCGGACTCCCGCCCAGGAGAAGCGACAGAAGGCAGAGCATGATATGTTTCAAAGGTAGCCTCCAATTGAACGTCTGTTGATGTTTGTATCCTGTATTGATGCAATGTAACCAAGAGCCGCGCGAGGTCAAAAACGGCGAAGTTGCATTCCTTGCGCCAAATACCTATACATGCACTCATCGGCATTACGAACCGTTGTTCCATTCGCGCAACATGATCATGACCTTGACTCCGGAACAGAGAAGCGCACTCGAAAACCTGCTCGCGGACGATGCGGCCACCGGGGACAACAGGCGGAACGCCCGTTTGCTGCTTCTCTACGCGGACGGAAAGGAAACGGACGAGATCGCGGAAGTGGTCGGTCTTTCACCAAGCCGTACACGCTACTGGCGCAGGACATTCGAGCGTGCGGGCATGACGATGTTCGAGAGGGACTTCGTCCCCCCGCGCAGGGCTGGGACGTCGTCGACGCCACAGGAGACTGCGCCGCTGCTGACCACGGCGCAGCTGCAGGAACTACGATCACGGCGCACGCAGGAAGCGGACGTGGAACGAATTCGTCGCATGGACATTCTGCTCTCGTATGCCGCCGGGAAGGGGACCGTGGAAATCGCGAGGGCCGTCGGTCTGTCACCCAGCCGTACCCGGTACTGGCGCAAGGCCTTCCAGCGCGACGGCATGTCCATACTCGATCCCGCCGGCAGCGGCGCCGCACCGGCCGGCAAGACCGCAGGCCCGAAAAGAAAAGCGCTGCCGGGAATGCGACCACAGGACAGCCTCGCTGAAGCGGGTCGAAAGGTCCTGCGCCTGCATTTTGAAGAGATGATGCACCAGGGAGGGAGTAACGCCCTTGGCGAGGATCCCGAGATCGTGCACAAGATGCGGGTGGCGACGCGTCGGATGCGATCCGCCTTCCAGGTCTTCGACGGTGCGTTCACGGAAAAAACGGTCAAACAGTTTCGCAAGCCGCTCAAGCGTATCGGCCGCATACTCGGGCGGGTTCGCGACCTCGACGTGTTGCTGATACATATGCGCGACTACGCCGACGAACTTCCCGCCGCCGAGGCCACCGCCTTCCAGCCGCTGATGAACGCGTGGGAGGAGGAACGACAGGTGCATATCGCCGCACTGCGCGCCTACCTGCAGTCGGACGCGTACACCGTTTTCTGCGCACAGTTCCGCAGTTTCGTCGAAACAAGTGGCAAAGGCGCAGCGGCGGAACAGGAGGTCCTTCCCGGCCTGCCGAAACGCATCGGGCAGATCGCTCCCGTCCTCGTCATGGAACGCTATACCGACGTACTCGCCTTCGATACCGACCTCGAGACCGCCACGCTCGACCGGCTGCACGCCCTGCGCATCCAGTGCAAGAAACTGCGCTATACCGTGGAATTCCTCCAGGAACTGCTCGGGCCGCAGTCGAAGAAAGTCATCCGGCATGTGACCGACCTCCAGGATTATCTCGGACACCTGCAGGATGACCAGACTGCGGGACAGATGATTACCGCCTTCGTGCAGGAACTCGACGACAGACAGGCGCATCTCACTCTCGGTGAGCGACTCAACGCAGCACCGCTGCTCACCTATCTCGCCGACCGGCAGGCGCGCAAACACCGGCTGCTCACGGATTTCCCACAGGCCTGGCAACTCTTTCTGGCGGAGGATTTCCGCCGCCGACTCCTGCAATCCCTCCTGCATCTCGGGAGCCGTCCCGAAGCGGCAGCACCCGGAACGCGCGCTTCCGCGTAACCATATCGCGGATTTCCGTGTCTGATATACATACAACCAGGAGGCATATCATGACACGACTGCTCCGTACCCTCGGTATTCTCATCGCCCTGGTGGGAGGCCTGACATCGTCGTTCCACGCACAACAGTTCTCCCCGCAGCTCATTTCGTACGCAGCCGCCTGCGATCAGCAGGATCCGGGCGCAGCGCGCGACGCCCTCGAAGACGCGGTTCGCCGCAGTCCGACACCGGAAAATCTGTATGCGCTCGCGTCCGCCTACTGTGCCGAAGGCACAATCTCCGGACGAAAGCAGGCCATACCGCTGCTCAAGCGTGCCTCGCAGGCCGAACCGGGCTTCATCGCGGCGCGCCTGCTCCTGGCCCGTCTTTTCGAAGGATACGCCCGCCGCAGCGCCCTGGCTGAATATCGCGATATCCTGCAGTCCGACCCCGCCTGCGCAACAGCCTGGTACAGACTCGCACGTCTGAAGGAGGAGGATTTTTACGAGTGGCGGCACGCAGCCAATCGGGTCTTCACGCCTCGAACCTACCTCAACGAACAGAGCGACATGCAGACCGCACCCGACACACCGGAGCATGTCATGCACTTCCTACCCCAGTCCGACAGGACAAGAGCGCAGGAGCGCACGTGGATTCCCCTCATGAATCACTCACACGAGGATTTCTCCGAGGCCGTCCACGCCTATGGCAAGACGATCGAACACGATCCTGCGCAGCAGGACGCGTACCGGCGCCTCGCCCTGCTGCATATGGAGACAGGAAATCAC
>JAVVFP010000140.1:0-7304 GCA_032250495.1 Bacteroidota bacterium
GTGCGAAGCGGACGCGATCACACTCCGGAGCTGTGACATCATGTCAGAAACGGTAGCGTAAGCCGTATGACAGTCCGAGGCTGTGACTGGTGAAGAGTTTGTCCTTGTAACGGTACGCGAGCAGCGTGCCGTTCGCACCGACAATAATACTGAATTGATCGAAAGGAGACAGCGCCACGGCGAAACGGCCGCCGAGTATCGGCCCGAAGTCCGCACCGCCCAGCATCATGGTCAGTTCCGGCGTCACGCCCGTCCATACCGGCAGGGATAAGCGGTAGAACGCGCCGCCGAAAGTGAGCGCCGGCTGCTGCTGGAACAGGTAGATCGAATCGCGGTCCACGCTGTAATAATCCATGGCGAATGACTTGTGTCCCACCGTAACACCTGCCGCGTGATTGCGATCGAAAATCCATGCGGCCGAGGCGGCGAACTGCTGCTGATTGCGGTCCACACCCAGGCGATCGTAGTCTATATACGGGTAGGTGGTCAGGTGCTCGCGCTGCAGCTCGATCTCGATGCGGCCCGGCAGGCGCACATCCAGGTCCCGCCGCGGGGCCTCGATGATCTGCAGGGGACGCTGATGCTGCGCGGTGTGCACGAGGGCGATGGACATCGTGTCCACCACGCGCTCGACCGTGCGCGCAGCCGCAGCGCCGGACGCGTCGGCCACGTACACGGTGTCCACACGCGTCACGTACACGTTGCGGTAAATGATCCGCGGCGCTTCGTCTCCGCCCCCGCTTCCCGTAACGGCTTCCCTGTTACTGCCTTCGGTCGCCGCATCGCCGTGCAGCTCCTCGCCAACGCGCGCTGCATCCGTTGCAGCAGCATCGTTCTCTGCCCGTGCGTTTCGCGTATCCGTCGCAGCGTCCCCTGTTGTCAGCGCATCGCGTGCAACCGTATCGCTGCTGCTGTCCGTCCCGATGCGGTCATGCAGGAAGTATCCCGCGCCGAAAAGGGAAAGTCCGAGGATGACGGCGCTGATAATGCGCGTCACGCTCCACCAGCCTGCCGCCGTCAGCGCCGCTGCGCCGCCTGCCGCTGCGCCGCCTGCCGCTGCGCCACCTGCCGCCGCGCCACCTGCCGCCGCGCCACCTGCCGCTGCGCCGCCTGCCGCGAGGCCCGCTGCTGCGAGCACGGCGGAGTCGAGGTGGGAGGGAACGGCGCTTGTGCGGGCGTCCGCGGCCATGGCGGACTGCACGCCGAGATAGGAGTGGAAGAGGGCGCGTTTCTCCGGCGATACCGAGAGGATATGGAGAAACTCCGTCTCCTCCGCGGGCGAGAGCGCGCCGTCGAGAAATGCCGAGATGTGTTCTTCGAAGTTCATTGCATCAAACCCGTGTCATGCCTTGGTGAAAGCAGTTCGCGCAGCTTCCGGCGTGCCCGGAATATGCGCTTGCGTACGGTGGAAACCGGGACGGAGGTCAGCGCGGCGATTTCATCGTAGCTGTAGCCTTCGTACTCACAGAGCAGCAGCGCTTCCCGGTTGTCGTCGGGCAGCTGCCGCAGCGCATCATGCAGTTCCGCGTGATCGTCCGGATCGGCCTGCTCCCCGCCGGGGAGGATGTCGCGGAGATCGTCCACGTCCTTCGCATATTTGCGGTCCCGTATGCTGTTGTAGCAGCGGTTCCGTGCCGAACGCAGCAGGTAGGCCCTGACATTGTCGATCTGCACTTCCTCGCGGATTTTCTCCAGCAGGTTGACGAACACTTCCTGGAAAATGTCTTCCGCGAGGGGACGGTCGCCGAGAAAGCGCGTGCAGAACAGGTACACGCCGTGTTTGTGACGGGCGTACAGATCCGCGAACGCAGCGTCGTCCCCCTCCCGGATTCGCCGCTGCAGAACGAGATCCTGCGGTTCGGTCTGGCTCACGTCTTTCAGCACATCGTACCTGTCAATTCAACGCCTATCGAAGCACTGTCACGAATAGGACACATCAGGACGGGGGTCGTTCCCCCGTCGAAGGAAATTGTTTCGGAGTCTTGTATCCGGGAAAAACATAGCGGAAAGCGCGGGCAGAGTCAAGAGAAATGACGGCGAGGAGGGGATGCGGTGTATGGAGAAGTCGGCGGCTGTCTGTTATTCGTACTCGCTCTCGATGCGTTCGATTTCCGCCTGCGCTTCTTCCCAGGAAGCGAGGGCTTCGTCGAGGCGGACGGAGAGGTCGTGGTACTGCTGTGTGAGGATGCGGGCCTTTTCCTCGTCGCGGTAGGTGGCCTCGTCGGCGAGGGCATTTTCGACCGTGCTTTTTTCCTCTTCGATGAGGGCGATGTCTTTTTCGAGTCGGTCGACTTTGTTCTTCAGCGGTTTGATCCGTTTGTAGCGGGCCTGGCGACGGTCGGCTTCCTCGCGTTTGCGGTCGCGGTCGGCGTGTTGCGCCTGCTTGCGTTGCAGCGACTGTCCCGCCACATCCCGTTGTACGGCGGCCGTCTGCAGTTCGTCGGTGCGCTTGCGGAGATAATCGCTGACCGTGCCGAGTGATATGCGCGCGCGACCGTCGGCGAAATCCACGCACTTGTTGAGCAGCGGCTCGAGGAAGTCGCGGTCATGGCTGACGATGATGAAACTGCCCTGGTAGCGGGACAGTGCGTCCTGCAGCACCGCCTTGCTGCGCATGTCCAGGTGATTGGTGGGTTCGTCGAGTATGAGCAGATTGGACGGCGTCAGAAGCATTTTCGCCAGGGCGAGACGACTCTTTTCCCCTCCCGAGAGCACGGAGACTTTTTTCTCGACGTCGTCGCCTGAGAACATGAAGCAGCCGAGCAGGGAACGCAGCGACTTGCGCACTTCGCCGACCGCTACGTCGTCGAGGGTCTGGAACACGGTTTTCTCCGGCATCAGCTCCTCGGCCTGGTTCTGTGCGTAATAGCCGATCGCGACGTTGTGGCCGGCCTTGCGTTCGCCCTGCTGAAAAGGTTCGATGCCTGCGATGATGCGCGCAAGGGTGGATTTACCCGTGCCATTGACGCCGAGAAAGGCGATGCGGTCGCCGCGTTCGACGGTCAGATCCATGCCGTCGAACAGCGTGAGCGTGCCGAAGGACTTATGCAGATCCCGCAGCTCCATGAGAATGCGGCCCGGCTGCGGAGGATCGGGAAAATCGAAACTGATGCCGCCCTCCTCGTCCTCCATTTCTATCAGCTCCATTTTCTCGAGCTTTTTGACACGGCTCTGCACCTGCCGGGCCTTGGTGTTCTTGTAGCGGAAACGGTCGATGAACAGCTGCGTCTGGCGGATTTCCTTCTGCTGATTCTGCTGCGCCGCGCGCAGCTGCTCCATGCGCAGGACTTTCTGTTCGAGATAGTAAGAGAAATTGCCGGAATACTCGGTGATATCGCCCATGGTGACTTCCACGGTGCGGCGCGAAAGAGTGTCGAGAAAACGCCGGTCGTGGGAAATCAGTACGATGCTGTACTCGTAGCCGAGCAGGTATTCCTCCAGCCACTGCAGGGCTTCGAGGTCGAGATGATTCGTGGGCTCATCGAGCAGAAGTATCGTGGGTTCACGCAGCAGCAGTTTGGCCAGGGCGATGCGCATCTGCCAGCCGCCGCTGAATTCGCTGGTGGAACGCGGGAAATCCTTCTCGTGAAAGCCGAGTCCCGAAAGCACCTGCGCCACGCGCGTCTGTATGTTGTAGCCCTCGCGGTGCTCGAGCACATGCTGCACCTCGCCGAGTTCCTCGATGCGACGATGCAGCAGCGCCTCGTCCCCGCCCGCGGCGGAGAGGCGGGAAATTTCCGCGCTCAGCGTGTCGACACGGTCATGCAATGCGATCAGGTCGTCGAAGGCGGTGGACGCCTCGTCGAACAGCGTGCGTCCCGTATGCAGTACGCCGTCCTGCGGCAGGTAGCCTACGGAGTTGGAGCGGGATTGCGCGATCTCGCCGGTGTCGGACTCCACCTCGCCGGTGATGATTTTCATCAGCGTGGACTTCCCGGCGCCGTTGGGGCCGACGATGGCAATGCGCTCGTGGTCGCCGATGCGCAGCGACACGTCGCTGAACAGCACCTTGCCCGGATATTCCTTGCTGATATTTGTGAGTGCGATCATGTGTCGAATGTCTTCCTGTTCCAGCCGTGCAATTAAGAGCAGACGCGGGCAATTTCCAAGCGGAAGGGTGAGCTCTCCCTTCCGGCGAAGGACTTTCAGGTCGTTTCAGCATGCCCTACTGCCGAAAACAGGCTGTATTCGCCGGAATAGGTGGTACCACCTATAAAAATGGGTGGAAGTACCTATTGTCGACGCTCCTCGTATTTTGTTACTTGTTACCGTCAATCTCTACTACGTACATGCCAGTTTTCCCGGTCACGCAGGTGGGCCCCCGCTGGGGGAGCATTTGTATCTGCGCTGCGCTTCGGCTGCGGTCAATGATGTACGAGCAGCCCGGGACACTCGCCATGCTGCACGTGCCTCCGTAGCGCGTGCGCCGGTAGCGTGGACAGAGGAAATTCAAGCGGGCGGGCACCGTCTTCCGCAGGGAACGATGTGGATGATGAGGCGAGATGATGAAGCAGGAGACAAATTTCCCTGCGACGATTACGGTCCGGCCTGCAATGGCAAAAGTCCCTCCGCGAGGAGGGACTTTTGCACATTTTCTGCTTTGCATTGCGTGCTAGGGCATGAGTTTTTTCCGGAACCAGTCGTGGAACTCGCGGTACCAGAGCTGCGCATTGCGGGGACGCAGCACCAGGTGTCCCTCGTCGGGGAAATAGAGGAAATGACTTTCGACGCCCTGCCGCTGCAGCGCGGTGAACAGCTGCATGCCCTGCGTGACGGGCACACGGAAGTCGAGCTGTCCGTGGGAGACGTAGGTCGGGATTTTGAACTTACCGGCCAGGCGGCTGGGGGACCAGCGGTCATACATCTTCGGGTTTTCCCAGGGCGTCCCTTCGAATTCCCATTCCGGGAACCACAGCTCTTCGGTGGCGCCGTACATGCTCCACAGGTCGTAGACGCCGGCATGACAGAAAATCGCCTTGAAGCGGTCGGTGTTCCCGAGGAACCAGTTCATCATGTAACCGCCGTAGGAGGCGCCCGCGGCACCGATGCGATCCTTGTCCACGAAGGGATAGTTGGCGAGGATGTAATCCAGTCCCTTCATCAGGTCCTTGTATGGCGCCCCTCCCCAGTCGCCGTTGACCCCGTCGGTGAATTCCTGGCCGAAGCCGACCGAGCCGCGGCAGTTGACGGCGGCGACCACGAAGCCGGGCGAAGCGAACAGCTCGAGATTCCAGCGGTAGTGGAAGTTGTCCGACCACACGCCCTGGGGACCGCCGTGCACGAGGTAAATCATCGGGTATTTTTTCGCCGGATCGAAGTCGGGCGGCACGAGTATCCAGCCCTGCACCTCTTTTCCGTCAAAACTCTTGAACGTGAAGGATTCCGCTGCGTGCATGGCGAGCTGTTCGAGCACGTCGACGTTGGTCGTGGTCAGCTGCCGGATGTCGGAAATGCGCTGGCCGTCATATTTGATGGACATCACCTCGGCGGGATAATTCATGCGCTCGCCGAGGAAGACCAGCGTCTCGCCGTCGGGGTGCAGGCGGAAATCGTGGCGGTAGGTGCCGAGTTCGATGGTCTTGACGGTGTCCATATGCGTGTACTGCAGCTCGAGTATGCCCTTGAGCACGCGAAGCACGTCGCCGCCCTGCACGGGGACGTCGAACAGGGACTTGTACGGACCGTCCTGCGCCGTGAAAAGCAGGCGCTTGCTGTCGGCGGTCCACAGCACTTCGTCCACCGAGCGGTCCACGCCCTCGGTCAGCGTCCATGTCCGGCCGGAGGCGCGTTCGTAGATCTTGAGGTCATACTTGTCGGCCTCGTAGCCGGCGCGCGCCATCGAGCGGTAGGCGATGTACTTTCCATCGGGGGAATACACGGGCTGATTGTCGTTGCCGCGGTTGGCGGTGGTGATGCAGCGGGAATTGCCGCCGTCGATGCCGACGAGCCAGATATCGTTGTTCGTGCTCGCCGCCACCATCTCGTCGGTGTTCTTGACATAGGCGACTTCTTTCCCGTCCGGTGCGGCGACGAAGTCCTGATGTCCGCCGATGTCGATGGGCGGGGTGTCGTAGGCACCCGGCGTCAGGTCGACGGGAATGCCTCCGGCGGAGGGAATGGCGAACACGTGGCTGTAGCGGTCGTCCTTCCAGCTGTTCCACACGCGGTAGGGCAGGCGGTCGATGAGACGCGCCTTGACCGGATCGTTTTCGCGTTCGGAAAGCCGCGCCCGGTTGCAGGCGTCGTCCGCGCAGTCCGGAAACACTGCCGAGCTGTAGAGGAAATGCGCGCCGTCCGGTGTCCATTCGAAGTCGTCCACTCCCGTGGAAATGTCGGTCAGGCGGCGCTGTCCGCTGCCGTCCGGGTTCATCGTCCATATCTGCGCGCCGTTCTCGCGCGATGAAATGAAGGCGATACTGCCGCCGTCGGGGGCCCAGCGGGGATTGCGGTCCGAGGCTTCTGCCGTGGTGAGCCGGCGAGTGTTTTCCCCCGTGATGTCCACCGCGTAAATGTCGCCGTTGCTCTTATTGCTTTCCAGGCTGTAGTCCGTCACGACGTACAGCACGGTGCCGCCGTCGGGACTGACCTGCGGATCGGAGACGCGCCCGAGGTCGTACATGTCCTCGAAAGTCATCGGACGACCGGGCTCGTCCTCGAGCAATTCGATTCGTTCCACCTGCGCCTGCAGCGTGACGGCGAGCAGTGAGAAAATCATGAAAAGGGAGAATCGCTTCATGGCAATGCCTGGGCTATGATGATATCACGTGATGTTACCTGGAGCGGGACACGACGAAGCCGGCGAGGTCGACAAGCGCCTGCTTTGCCTCGGACTGCGGGAAGTCCGCCAGACAGGCGATGGCGTGGTCGCGGTGTTCCTTCGCCACGCGGTCGGCGTAATCGATGCCGCCGAATTCCGTGACGAACTCGAGTATCTCCGCGATCTCCTTGCGCTTGACGCCGTTTTTCAGTGCCCGAAGGACGGCTTTTCTCCGTGCGCTCGGAGCCTGCCGGAACGCATGTATCAGCGGCAGCGTGAATTTCTTTTCCTTCAAATCCCCGCCCACCGGTTTGCCGATGCTGCGCTCCGTTCCGAGGAAGTCGAGCAGGTCGTCACGGATCTGGAAGGCGATGCCGATCGCTTCGCCGTAGGCGCGCAGTTGTTCGACCTGCTTGTCGTGCTCGGACGCGCTGCGGGCGCCGATTTCGCAGCAGGTGGCGAGAAGGGACGCCGTCTTGTCGCCGATAATGCGGAAATACGTTTCCTCGTCGGTGTTCATCTGACGGGATTTCTGAATCTGCAGCAG
>JAVVFP010000141.1:0-7239 GCA_032250495.1 Bacteroidota bacterium
CGTGACGATCATGCGACGCTGCTGCACGCGCGTATCGGCCGTCAGACGGAAATAGTACGTGCCGCTGCGCAGTCCCTCGAGCGGGACCTCGATGAAATGCCGTCCGCTGCGATACTGACCCTGGGCAATCGTGCGGATGCGGCGTCCCAGCGCGTCATACAGCACGAGCGTGATATTCTGCTCCTCCGCCAACTGTATCGCCACCGTCGTCTGTCCCTTCCGCAGCGTCGCGGGATTCGGGTAATTCTGGCCGAGGACGAAACCACTTTGTATCGGTACGTGGATATCGACGGTGGGCGATATCTCGAAACGACCATCATAATCGACCTGGCGGAGACGATAGCGTACCAGTCCGTCATCCTGCGCCGCATCGGAGGGACTCCTGTCTGTAAACCGATACTCCTGCTGCCGCGTCGTTGTCCCGTGGCCCGGAACGAAGCCGATTTCCTGCCACAGCTCATATCCTGAACCGGATGCGGATGCGCGCCGTTCCACGTAGAATCCCATGTTGTTCTCCTCGCCAGCAGTTCGCCACTGCAGCAGGGCCGTGCCGTCAGCATACGTAGCCGTAAACGCGGACAGTTCGACGGGAATGCCGTCGGGATAGCAGACACGAGCCTCCGCCCAGAGGTCCACCGAATCCTGCCTGCCGAGTCCCAGCTGCGCTTTCACGGCGAGCGTCGCCATCAGCGTGTCCCCCGCGGCACCGATGGTAACAGAGCGCCGCGGATTCGCCGCCGGCGTTTTCAGGCGTATGCGCGCCTGGTCTCCTGTCGGACCTCGAAGCCGCCAGCTGAGCCAGAAATCCGCCGGCGTCGGATCGATGCGTGCGACAGGTTCATCGATACGGAATTCTACAATATAGTAGGCATCCGGAACGTTCCCCTGCAGGTTGGGGGGAATGAGTACGGTCAGCTGGTCGAGAATCACCTGCTGAGGAAGCTGGTCCTTGAGTATGCGCAGATCCAGCGTATCGGGGGTGAGTCCGCTGCTCGTCGCGCGGGCGACGCCGAAGGAAACGAAGGCGGTATCGACATCGGCTTTCCAGTTCGCCGTCATCCGCACCCCCCACCACGAGGAGGGCATGGACTCGGTGTACACGAGATCCTGACCGGTCGCATTGAAATAGCGAAGGGGCTCGCAGATGAGGGGAGTTTGTGCGACAGCCGTGGAAGCGGTCAAAACTGCCAGCACAACGCATAACATGACGATTCGCATGGACGCAACCCTTTCAAGTTTTGTAATGACTCAAAGTAAAAATATTGGGAGAAACTTCCCACTGCGTACTCCCGGGACGCGCACAAAAAAAGTCGTCCCCCTGCTTTCACAAGGGGACGACGATACGAACATCTCTGTCCGCGTAAGGCGGGGAAACCTCCGCTTACTTGGACAGCAGCATCTTCTTCGTGCTCGTGAACGTTGCACCACCATCGGTGGGCACCGCGTCGAGACGGTAGAAGTAGCTGCCGGAGGGAACTTCGATGCCGTTCTGATCCACGCCCTTCCAGCTGATGACATAGGCGCCGGCATCCTGCGTCTGACTTACGAGCGTGGCGACCTCGCGGCCGAGCACGTCGATGATACGCAGCGAAACGGTGCTGTTCTGTGCCAGCGTGTAGGAAATCATCGTGGAGGGATTGAACGGATTCGGGTAGTTCTGCTCGAGAGCGAATGCGTTGGCAGTCGGCTGCTCGTCGACGACCGGTCCGGACTTGCGGACGCTCGGGACGGTGTAAACGATACCGAGGTTGCCGTTGATTTCGCTCACGAAGGTGATGTCACCGAACTGGCTGTTCTTGGCGACCGGCAGGGCGTTCGCAAAGGCCTCGTTCGCGGGACCTTCCTTGCGGAGGGAGCGCGTGGTCGGCTGGAGCGTCAGATCCTGCGAGGCGATCCAGGTCAGCAGTTCTTCCTTCGAGGTAACCTCGGGGAATTCCACCGGCACGATCGGCGTCGCGTCGACAGCGGGAGCGTTCGGATTGACAACGCTCGGAGCGATTTCGAGGCTGGCATAGTCCGGCGTCCAGGCACGCTCGATGTCATAGAGAGCATCGATCTTCTGGACCAGGGGACCGTACTTGTCGTTGGTGTTGTAAACGAAGGCAACGTCATTGCCATTGGCGACGGCAGCGCTCAGCGCGGCTTCGGCGGCGGCGTTCATGTCGCCGGCGAAGTAAATCGTGCTGTTCTGCATTGCGGAAAAGTCACCGTCGCTGATGTTCACCAGCGTCGGCTCGGGACCGCGGCTGCTCACGAGGTCCATCAGCTCGTTGAGCTGACTGCGATTCGTGTTGTCGTCGTATGCGATGACCGGTGTGGCCAGGACGTACAGCTCGTACTGGATGATGTCGTTCACCGGGTTCTGATCGTCCGGGTTACGCGTGAAGTATGCCTTGATGTAATACTTGCCACCATTGGCCGGCGTCCACTTGTCCATGTTGACCGTGATGGTCTGGAAGCCCTGGATACCGTTGTACGGCGCGTTGGCGACATTGATCATATCGCTGTAAAGCAGGTTGTTGCCGGCGTCGTAGATGCCGAGATAGATGTTGCAGTCCTTCGTGAGGCCGCCCTGGTCGGAGTTCGCGGTGATGTTCACGGAAGGAGTGACTTCCTGACCGACGGCGATGGCTTCGGTCGGGGAGTTCTGGCTGCTGAAGCGCACCCAGTTCACCGAGAAGTCATTGAGCGTGGTCATGTTCACGCGCATCGGGAAGGTGTGGTTACCGTAGTTCTGCGCCGCAGACTGCGGGGAGCCCCAACCGATCGAAGGCGGTGCGGTGTTGTCCAGGGACAGGTATCCGAGGAGGGTACCGGTGGTGCTGGACGGACCGAGAGGACCGAAGTTGTCACTGAAGAGATAGTTCCAGTAACGATCGTCCAGTGCGGGAATCGCACCCCAGGTGTACGGGTACAGCAGGAGGCCGCCCGCGCTGACCTGGTCAAGCGTGAACACGTAGGTGCCCTGCGGCAGGTCCACGGAACCGCCGGCAGCGATGTCCGGTGCACCGTTCACATCGACCGGGTAGATCGGGAAGGTGCGCCAGTTGCCTTCGACGTATGCATTGACGTTCACGGTGGTCGAACGCGCGACAAGCGTCAGCGGTGCGCCGGCAAAACCATTGGAGGTCTTCCAGATGCTGATGCGACAGTCGGCTTTCGGGGTGATGATGGTACCGGCATCGAACTTATAGTCGACACTGGACACCGTGGTGGAAGGAACACCGAACAGCGAGAAGGCAACACCGACGCCAAGTCCGTTTCCGAGCACGGCGGTGGCGACTGCGTTCACGTTCCGCGGATCGATGTACTTGTTCCACTGGCCGATGCGCTCGCCGAAGTAGGAAATCGAAACCGGGTTGACGTCGATCTCGGCGGACTCGTACTCATTGTCCTGAAGATCATCGTCGTAACGGGCCTGCATGAGGTTGACACGCAGGTTGTACTTGCCTTTCGGCACCTGGATCACGTCGGCGTTGACCAGGGAACCCGGCACAGCGGGATTCTCGTCAAGCGTGCCCGGGTAGGCATACGGACCGTGATAATGGGTGGCCGAAGGCGGCGCAACATTGCTCTGATCCACGGCCATGATACGCTCGGTACCGACGGCATCGCGCGGATACATTTTCTGTGTCGACCAGAAGACCAGCATGGGATCCTGAACCTGCGCATGCTCCTTGTGCGGCGGAATCACGCCGATGACATCGGAAAGATAACCGACGGGAGATGCGAATGTCCCCGGGATCTCGATACCGGCAAGCGGACCGACGAAGCCCTGGTGACGCTCGGGACTGGGCACTTCACCGCCACCGACCACGTACTCGACCTGGAGGTACGTCACGCGGATGTGGCCGTAGAGCGGACCGTTCTCGTTGAAGGCGTCGTACACGGTCACGTAATAGAGACCGTCGACCGGGAAGCCGTTGAGCGCACTCAGCGGTTGCATCGGCTGGAATTCGCCGGTGAAGATCGGCGGCGCTGCGGGTGCGGGAGGCACGCCGACGCCGTTGTCGATCTGCGTGGTCGCCAGATCGTCGAAGGTCACGCGATCGTAACCGGTGAGATCTGCGGGCGACGGGGAAATGCAGGCGGCGAGACGGACACCACCGAAGGCGCCGGACGGCCCCTGCAGGGAGGATGCGACTGCGTTCGCCTGACCGGAGGGCCAGCCACCGATGTACTGCTTGGCCTTGTAGCCGGGATCACCGAGGCCGGGAGGCGACGGCAGCGGAAGATTGAGATCACCGTCGGGCACGCGACCGAAATAAATCGCGATGTCCTCGGTCAGACCCTGGATGGGGGCTGCCGGGTAGGTCGGCTCGACCGTGATGGTGACGCGGAAGCGACCGGCGGGATAGCCGTTGGCTTCGGTACCGATCAGCGCGCCGGGATGTCCGGAAATCAGGATGGGGAAGCAGTCACCGTTCAGACCGACGAGCACACTCGGGTCGTTCGGGTAGTTGCACTGGCTGCCCGGGCTCTGCGCACTTCCGTCGTTCGGAATCTGCGCGAGGTTGTTGGGATCGCCGAACTGTGCGGCGACGCCGTTGATCTGACCGTACAGGTTTCCGCCACCGGGGAACAGAACATTGATGGCGGGATTGAACGGCTGAATCGGTTCGACGATCTGCTCGTTGAAATAGAGCACCCACTCCTCGAGGAAGCCGTCCTGCGGAATGGCGTTGATCGAAGCGTTGCGCTCGTCCTTGATTTCGATCTGCCACCAGCCCTGGGCGATGACACCGTTCAACTGGGACAGCGGCGTTTCGGGTGCGATCGGACGATCGTTGGGCTGATCGCCCCAGGAGTTCGCCTGATCACGGAAAAGGATGTGGGAACGGGCGGATCCGATGGATCCATACAACGGCGTGGAACCGAGATTGCCGCTTTCTTCTTTCAGCACAACCTGCACACCCCTGGGCGACGTAAGCGTAATACGCAGCGTGGAGTACATGACGACCTTGGCGTGCAGGGAGACGCGGACGTCGGCGACCGGGACGGTCGCCGGCACGTAAATCGCGTCAAGCGTATTCTGCGCGCTGCGGATCGGGAGGTGGGGCTTGCTGTTGTACTTGTACGTACCGTTGGCAAAACCCACCTGCGTCAGCAGTATGCCTAGAAGAAAAACTGCAGAAAGAAGAGTCAACTTCTTCATGAAATACCTCCTAGCAGTTGGGGAATAATTGAGCAGTTATGGTTCATCAGCTTCTTGATTTGTAAGCGTGAATCAGCATATGCGGGGGAAGGCAAAGTTCGCGGATACCGGGAGCGTCCAGCGCGGGGCGGTAATGTCATCCGAGAGCTCCTGGGGGTGATCCATGTAACCAATGCGTTTCTTACTAGATGGGAACAAGTTAACCATGGTGTGTACGAATGTCAAGCGATTCAAACGCTGTTTTTCAAGGGGGAAATGCTCCTATTGCAGCAGCGGGACCGTGCCTTTCCCGGGGTGGAATCAGCGTGCAAGATACATTTTTTTTGTTTGCGAACCAGCACTCGTACGCATTTTGTAAAAATACATTCCGGCCGGATGCTCTTCCGCCTCGAACGTCACCGCGTAGTCGCCGGGCTCCTGTCGCTCGGAAACCAGCGTCGCGACCTCCTTGCCCATCATGTCGTAGACGGTGAGCTCGACGCGCGTCCGCTTGCTGAGAGTGTAGCGAATCTCGGTACCCTCGCTGAAGGGATTCGGCACATTGTCCTCGAGGGAAAAATTGAGTATCGCCTCGATTCCGATGGGTACCTCCTCGGAGAACAGCACCGTGCCGTCGAGATTCACCTTGCGGAGGCGGTAATACGCGACCTGTCTGCCCCGCCAGGTGTCGATGACGAGATAGTTCTGATGCCGTTCGACCAGCTGCAGGGGCGCGATGCGCTCGATCACGGCGAATCTCCCTGATTCCGTCCGCTTTTCCACCTCGTAGTACTCCACTTTCGATTCGTCGTAGGTCTCCCAGTTCATCCGCACGGTGTCCCCTTCCAGGACGGCGTAGAACGCGAGCAGCTCGATACGCAGCGGCGTGGTCGAGACGACGAGACGGGGACGGTTGTAGGCCGTCAGCGCAAGGCTGTCTCCCTGCGCCTGTCCCGGGATTCTCCCGTCGCTTCCGACGTCGAAGGAGAACAGGGCCGCGAGCGCTGTTTCGTAGCCGCTGAGGGTGAGGTCCTTGTAGTAGGCGATTTCCTGCACGCTCCTGCAGGTCTCCCAGATACGCAGTTCCTCCACCTGGCCGCGAGCGAACTGCGTATGGGGCGGATTGCTGCCGAGAAAGAACGACTCCGCGGTGACCGCGCGCATCTGCGGCGGCAGTGCGAGCGTGTCGACGGCGTCACCGTCGACGTAAAGCGTGAAACGCAGGCTGTCGGCGCACCAGCTCGCCGCGAGGTGGTGCCACACGCCATCGGCGATAAAGCGGCGGGCGTCGCTGCTGAAAATCGTCCGGCCGTCAGCGGCGAGAAGCGCGGGACTGCCGTCGGCGGCGATGCGCAGCTCGCAGGGGAAGGCGGTGGCGAAGTCGTCGGGACGCGCGCTCAGCAGCGGGATGTCGCACGCAGTACTCCGCAGCCAGAATTCGAGTGTGAAATCGGACGCGAGACGGGGTGGAAACATGCCGGAGGCGGGGAAAGCCAGGTACTGCCGGGCGCCGCCGAGCTCGAGCGCCGCCGTACCGTTGCGTTCGGGATGGACGACGCGGACGCCGTGCGCCCGGGAAGCGCCGAGCGTGTCGGCGAAGCTCCTCGCGCCGCCCGGATCGGTGCTGCGCCAGTGCAGCCGCCCGTCGACCTCGGCGGAAACGCCGGAAATGAATTTCAGCTGAAACTGCCCCGTCTCGCGGGGAGTGAAACGGAGCAGAACACGGACCGCGGCTTCTGTATCGCGGCTCATGCGAATGCTGTCCACGACAGCAAAAACGCGATGTCCCTCCTCCGCCTCGTACTGCGCCGCGATTGCGGCATTGCCGCGAAGCACACGGCGTGCGCGGGAGCTCACGTAAAACGCACCGTCGAAATCGAAGCTCTCCGGCACCTGCAGCACCAGGCCCACCATTCCCCCTCCGTGCCCGATCACCGCACCGTCCACCGCGACCACGAAGCTTTCGTCGACCGCGACCTCGGCGGGTACGTGAATGTGCTCGATCAACGTCAGGCAGCCGGATAAAAGGAGTATCGCCCCGAGCAGGGGCGATACCAGAGTCCATGTCCCGTATGTGCGAAGCATAGGCGCGTGCGGAAACTCAG
>JAVVFP010000142.1:0-7229 GCA_032250495.1 Bacteroidota bacterium
GTTGCTGCGCGCGCGATGTGGTTCGCGGTAGGGCTCCCGGGACTCCCGGTGCGGGAGATAGGTGCCGAAATAGAACAGCTGAAAGGTGCTGAGGATGGCGGGCAGGGCCCAGAAGAGGATAAGATTCGTGTCGGGCACGCCGACGAGATATTTCAGCGCATTGTAGAGCACGGCCATGCCGAGCAGCTGCTTCCAGGTCACATAGGTGAAAAAGAAATGCAGGTACCAGCGCGCGAGTCCGGGGTGCGCGCCGTCGTGGAAGTCCGGATCCCCGTCGCTGGCCGGATGTGCGTGATGTTCTCGGTGCTTGCGCAGCAGCACGCGGAAGGAGAACAGCGCGTACAGCCGTGTCGCCAGGGCCCCGATCGCACTGTTCAGCCGCGGATGCCGCGTGGCGACGGTGCCGTGCATCGCGTCATGCGCGGTAATGAACAATCCGGTGTAGAGAAAAGTCATCAGCAGCGCGAGCGGCGCCGCGGTCCAGCCCAGCGTGTTGAAGTCGGCCGAAAGCGCGAAGATCAGCGTCCCCAGCCAGGTGAGGAGTACAGCGGTGGCAATCACCACGCCGCGCCAGCGGTATGTCGTGGGGGTGGAGTACATTCAGTCGGTAAAAGTCTTGATGAAAATGCGGTCGCGTTCGCCGTCGACGCGGTGCTTTTCCTCCAGCTGCCGGCGCACGTCCTGCGGCTGTGCGGCGAAGGCTTCCTTCTTGCGCAGCGGTGTCATTCCCGGATGGATTTCCTGCGCGAGAATGTCTGCCACGTACACGATGCGGTCGCCGATGTCCAGAGAGGACACGATGCGGCATTCCGCCCAGCCGCAGCAGCCGTCGAGTACGGGAATGCCCTCGGGTGAGCGCCGGGGTTCGTCGCCGGCGAACTTGTCGACCTGTCTGCCGGAGGCCAGACCGAAATGCGGGAGCAGGTCGGCCTGGTCCTCTGCGAGCAGGTTGAGGACGAAGCGGCCGCTGAGCGCGATGAGGTCATGCGTGAGATTCTGTGGCGAAAGTACGGCAACGATGCGGGGCCTGTCCGGAACCAGCGTCGCGGGCATGATCCACGTCGCCACCTGTCCGTTGTCGCGTCCCTCATGATGCGCGGTGAGCACCCAGATCTCGTGATTGGTCAGCGAGAATATCGATGCGGGATGCGCGTCCGCCGAAGTGTCGGTATCGTTCTGCTTCGCGCTCATACCAGGTCCGGCAGTGTCACGGGACGCCCGATTTTCTCCCCGATCACCTCGCCGAGCACCGCGAGCAGGGGACGCTCGTCGCCGCGCGCGTACCAGTGCTCCTCCACCGCGTCCCAGTAAAACGGGAGACGCGCATCCCCGCGTATCACGTCGATCTGCTTTTCCGCGTCGTTGCGCTGCAGGGATATGAAGGTTGCGTCGTCGAACATCAGGCGCAGGCCACTGTCCTCCGGATAGGCCTCCACACCGTCCAGCGCCAGCTGCTCTATCGCACGATCGATGCCCTCCCAGGTCTCCCGCACCGTCACCTCGAAATCCTGTTTGTCCATGTATTGCCTCTGTATAATGTCGATAGCTAATCAACATGAAAGGCAACCACAGAGTTCACAGAGGCAGCACAAAGGACACAGAGGATATTTTTTATTTTTCTTTGTGATCTCTGTGCAAAACTCTGTGGCCGCTGCCTGGCACGCCGGAGTGCCTGCGCCGCAGGCGCTGGTACGAAGGCGGCTGGTTGCCTTTATTTCCCGAGATGCTTCGTCAGTAGTTCCCGGAGCCGCTCGCCATGCACATCATCCCCCGCGGCGAGGACGCTGCCTTCTCGTCCGATGAGCACGTAATGCGGAATGTTCTGTAGTCCGAAACTCAGCGACACCACGTCGTTGAAGGCGCCGACGAGACGGGCGTGCTTCCAGGGCATCGGGTAGCGCTTTTCGCGGAAACGGCGGATGCGCTCGTCACTGGCGTCGAAGGAGAGACTGAGAATGTCGAATCCGTGCGTGTGATATTCCTCATAGATCTGCTCCATCTCCGGCAGCGCCTCCACGCAGGGGGGACACCAGGTGGCCCAGAAATCCACCAGCACGATGCGCCCGGTGAAACTCTCGTTCGCGAAGTATGTGCCCTCTTCATCCAGCGAAGCCACGACGAACGGCGGAGCGGCGACAGGATGCGCGGCATCCCCTGCCGTAACCCTGTCCCCCGCAATGCTGCTGCCGTCCTGTGCCCGCGCTCCGACCGCGCAGAACGCCGCCAGAACACAGACCGCCGCTATGAATCCAAGCTGTTTCATCACCACGTAAGATGTAAAAACCTGCGCATACGGTTCCCATAATCCCGAAATTTTTCCTCCCCACCGTTTCCCATCGCAAAAACATGAGATATTTCTTAGCTTTCCCCACCCGAAACACAGCAAATTCCCCATTCTGCATACAAATGATAAGGTTTATTCTGAATTATTTACAATTTTTATGTGGATATATGCGTAGTATCGACTTGATTAATTCGTCTATTTCTTTATATTATTAAGTGATTCATCGTCCCCACGCTCTGCGTGGGGACGGGACATCCGCGCCGCTCTGCGGCGATGCGCTGATTGAATGAACGCAGAGCGTTCAGGATATGCGTCCCCACGCTGGAGCGTGGGGACGATGGAGGGGGACGATGGAGGGGGACGATGGAGGGGGACGATGAAGTGAGCGGGAGCGTGGGGACGCTGAGAATCTGCAATCTGCAATCTGCAATCTTTCATCATAGAGGACGATCATGAATGCATCAGAAGTTCGTTTGCTGCGTCAGCAGCTGGATGCGAAGCTGCGGGGAATGCGCCGGGCGGGCGAGGAGCCGGTACCGGTCAGGGGATGGATACGCAGCATACGGGAGGCGCTGGCGATGAACGGTCGGCAGCTGGCCGCGCGCATGGGAGTGACGCCGTCGCGTATCAGTGAGCTGGAGGAGGCCGAGCGCACGGGCGCGGTGACCATCAACTCGATGCGTCGCGCGGCCGAGGCGCTCAACTGCCGCTTCGTGTACATGCTGCTGCCCGCGTCCAGTCTCGAGGAGACACTGGAGGAGCAGGTGGAGAAGTACCTGCGGGAGAAATTCCAGCGCGTGGGACAGAGTATGCTGCTCGAGGAACAGGAGCTCGAGCACCGCGACGAAGCGCTGCTTTTCAGGAGCATGCGTGACGAGTTCATGCATCAGACCCCCAAAGCGGTCTGGGAGGATCAATGAGCATCGACGCGCCGCCGGGCGCGACGCCGGTGACGGGCGACGACCTCGAGGGACTGCTGCTGTCGCATGTCGCGACGCGCAAGGACCTCGATTTCTGGGAGTTCCGCAACATTCTCAAGGCGGAGGAATGGGCCTTCACCGTGCGGGCCGAGCAGCTGCTTCGGGAGGATTTCTTGCGCGAACTGCATCGCCGCATGTACGGGGACGTGTGGAACTGGGCGGGGGATTTCCGCCGCAGACAGACCAATATCGGCGTGCCGCCCGCGCAGATCCGCGAACAGCTGCGCGTCCTTCTCGACGATGCGACGTTCTGGATCGCGAATCGGACCTGGCCGTCGGACGAGCTGCTCGCGCGCTTCCATCACCGGCTGGTGTGGATACACCCCTTCCGCAACGGCAACGGCCGTCACGCGCGGCTCATGGCCGATGTGCTCGCCGTCCGCCACCTCGGCGTCCCCGCCCTCACCTGGGGCAGCGCCGACCTCTCCAACCAGGGCAAAGACCGCGAACGCTATATCCGCGCGCTCAAGGACGCCGACGCCGGGGACTATGCCGCCCTGCTCGCCTTCGTGCGCAGCTGATGCGGCAATCGCGCACCCGCTGATGCCGCTATCGCGCAGCTGATCGCGCCCGCGAATTCCCCGGACGCCTTGCCCGTCCGCGCCGCGCTCGTCCGCGCCGCGTTTCCCGCGAGCGGGAAAATCCGTACTTTGACCGTTTACGACATCGATACGGGATTTCCCATGCGCATAGCGGTACTTGCGATCTGTTTTTTCCTTCCCTCCCTGGCGGCGGCGCAGCCGCTGCTCGTCGACGGCCTGTTCGGGGACTGGAATGCCCGTCCCGCACTCACCGTCGACGCGACGGGAGACGACGGGGGGTCGGGGGTGGATTTCGCGACGCTGAAAATCACGCATGACGAGCGCTTCCTGTATATCCGTTTCAACACCACCGCGGAAGTCGTCCTGCAGGAGGACAATACGCTGCGCCTGTATATCGACACGGATTTCGATGCGTCTACCGGACAGCAGCTGCAGGGACTGGGCGCCGAGCTGATATGGAATTTCGCCGGACGCTCCGGGACGCTGCGCGTGGGCGGAAGCACGCGCAGCATCGATCACGCGGATATCGGCCTGTATCCCGCACCGACCTACTCCTCCACCGATTTCGAAATCGCCCTGCGCCGCGACGTGATCTTCGACGGACGGCCGCTGTATTCCGCGGACTCGCTGCGCGTGGCCCTTGCCGTCATCGAGGCGAACGGCGACCGCATTCCCGACACCGGCGGTGCTGCCTACGGACTCGACGGCGAGGGACTGCCCGCTCCGCCGGAAACGATGATCGGGGAGCCCCGGGCGGAAGGCGTGCGCCTGCTCACGTGGAATACGCTGCAGGACGGCCTGATTGACGCGCAGCGTCAGCCGGCCTTCGCGCGCGTTCTCCGCGCCGTGCAGCCGGACATCATGTGCTTCCAGGAAAGCTTCGACGGTTCTGCCGGACAGGTGCTGCTCTTTGTGCGCTCGGTGATCGATCCTCCGACCGGACGTGCCTGGCGCACGCTCAAACTCGACCAGGGCAATGTGCTCATCACACATCTCGACGTAGAGGAAAGCTGGGTGCTGCAGAATAATTACCGGGAAACGGCATCCCTGCTCTCTACTCCCTCGGGGAGGAAAATGCTGCTCATCAACTGTCATTTCCGCTGCTGCAGCGCAGACCTCGAGCGGCAGCAGGAGGCCGACGGCGTCATCCGCTTCATACGGGACGCGAAAACGCCCGGTGGGGAAATCACGCTCGACGAAGGCACGCCCATCGTGCTCACCGGCGACCTGAATCTCGTCGGCGATCGCCTGCAGATCGAAACGCTGCTCACCGGAGACATCGCGGACAACACACGCTACGGTCCCGACGAGAAACCGGACTGGGACGGCGGCGACATGGCGCTCTGCGTCTCGCGTCACCCGCGCTCGCGCATCGCACACACCTGGCGGAATCCGCGCAGCAGTTATGCGCCGTCGATACTGGATTACATCATCTACACCGGCAGCAGCATGTCCGTCATGCACGACATGGTGATCAACACCGCCGACATGAGCGCCGCACAGCTGCAGCAGTACGCGCTCGAGTCCGACGACTGCGAGACCGCCTCGGACCATCTCCCGCGCTTCGCGGACCTGCTCTGGGAAGCACAGGTCACGGTCGGCCCGGTCGCCGCTGCGAATGGGCTGACCATCAACGCGCTCTGGCCGCAGCCCGCATGCGACCGTCTGCAACTGCGCCTGGGCGGCGCGCATCGTCCCGTCGCGATCACCGTCACCGACCTGCTGGGACGCTCCGTGCTGAAGATGCCGGCAGTGTCCGCGATGCAGACGGCTGTTGACATCGGGGCGCTGCGGTCCGGGACGTACTTCCTTCGCGTCAGCGACGGACGCCGTTCCACCGCTACGCTTTTCGTGGTGGAATGATGTCCGCGACGCAGCCGCCGTCCCGCCCCTACGAAATCAGGCAGTGAAACCATGACCTTCCGCTTTCTCCATATCGCCGACGTGCATCTCGGCAAACATCAGCATCAGAGCGATGCGCGCTATGCCGATTACTTCGCCGTGCTCTCCTCGGTGGTCGAGCACGCCGTGCGCGCGCGCGTGAACGGCGTGCGAGTGGACGCCGTGCTCATCGCGGGCGATCTTTTCGACGAGCAGGATCCCTCGGCCGAAACCGTCCGCCGTGCCATGGCAGCGCTTCGTCCCCTGCGCGCGGCCGGCATTCCCGCCTTCGCCATCGAGGGAAATCACGACCGCCGCAAGCGCACCGAGCCCGCCTGCGCACTGGACATCCTCGCAGGAGAGGAGTACCTGCGCCTGCTGCGCCCGGACATCGCGGACGGCACGCTCACGCTGCGGCCATGGACGTCAGACAGCGGCGGGGGCATGATCCGGGCAGCGGACGGCGTTGTGATCGCGGGACTGGGTTTCCTCGGCCATAACATCGAAGAATATCACCGCCAGGCGGCGGAGCAGCTTCCCGCGGAGGCCTTTCCCATACTGCTCTCCCATGTCATGGTGCAGCCGGGCGAGGAAACGCTGGAATACGGCTGCGTCGCCTACGCGGACATCGCCCCGCTGCGCGAACGCATCGGCTATCTCGCGCTCGGACACCGGCATACGCGCGTGGGACTCGACGATGAAATGGACGGCTGGGTTTACAATCCGGGATCGCTCGAATTCGTCAACACGCTCGATTACCGTTTGCCCCCCGCGCTGCGCGGCTTCCTCGACGTCACGCTTTCTGATGTCCCGCTCGAGGACGAAGGCACAGGGGAAGAGGCCGGCGGTGAAGGGACATCCACGGAAGCGCCTTCCGCGCAGCGAAACGTCGAGCGCATGGGATATCACCTTCGCGTCCGTCATGTCGCGACCGACAAGCGTCCCGCATACACGCTGCGACCGGACATCAGCGGCTGCGATTCTCCCGCCGCGGTGGTCGATGCCGTCCGCCGCGCCGCGCAGGAGCTGGACGCCGCGCAGCGTGCGCGCGGACCGATACTGATCGCGCGCCTGCAGGGCACGCTGGCGCTTTCGCGTTCGCGCCTGCCCCGCGCGGCCATCACCGCGATGCTGCAGGAGGAATTCGGGGCGCTGCACGTGGAAGTCATGGACCGCGACCTGCTCGGCGGCACGGACGTCGGCACGCTGCTGGCGGACAGCGAGGATCTCGAGCAGCTCACCGACCGCGCCCGCGCGGTGGCAGCGGACCTGCTGCGCGGCGGGGGCATCGCAGTCGGACGCGAGAGCGACCTCGCCACCACGCTCATCGACATGAAAACGCAGCTGCAGGGAGGGACGAAGAATCCCTCGAAAGAAGTGCTGCGCGGACTGCGCGAGCAGCTGCTGCCCTACGTGGAATACGATGAAGAAGAAACCCGGGAGGCGAGCGCGGATGACGACGCCGATGAGGGCGACACCGATCGTGATGACGGCTCGGGCGCTGCGCCGAATCTTCGCCGACGAGACCCGCTTCGCCCACCA
>JAVVFP010000143.1:0-7162 GCA_032250495.1 Bacteroidota bacterium
CATCTCGAGACAATCTGTCACAAGCTCTTCAACGAAGCGGAGCAGGAACTCGAGGCGGAAATCATGGCGGCCTGATGAAGGTACGGGCGAAGCGGACGTGGAGCGTGTCTGATCCACGTTCCGCTTCCCGAACGATACTCAGCGCAGCAAAACCATTTTCACGCTCTGCCGCCTCCCTTCCGCGAGGAGCACACAGAAATAGATGCCCGACGGCAGCGCCGCCGCATCGAAGCGCAGCTGATGCGCGCCGGCTTCCAGCATGTTCCCGTCCAGCAGACGGCGGACCTCACGGCCGTGCACGTCGGTCACGAAAAGGGAAACGGTCCGGCGCTGCTCCAGGGTGAGGCGTATGGTCGTCGACGGGTTGAAGGGATTGGGATGGTTCTGTTCGAGATGGAACCCCCGCGGCGACATATCCCTGTCCGCGTCGACGGAGGTGACCCCGAAGTAATTCCGCATGACGGTGCCGTTGCTGCCGACGACGATGGCCGTGCCCGACCGGGTGAACGCGACGTCGAGAAAGCGGTTCCCCGTATCGGGTTCTTCCCTGTTCCAGGTCAGGCCGCCGTCCGTCGTGCGGAACAGCGTTCCGCCGTCGCCGGCAATCAGGCCGTTGAGCGCATTGCGGAAGGCGATGCCGTGGAACTGGCTACCCGTGGCGGGACTGACGTCCGCCCAGCTCGCTCCGTTGTCACTGCTCCGGTAGACTTTCCCTCCAACTCCCGCGATGAGGACATACCCCTCGCCGTAAAACGCGACTTCATTCATGTAGTCGGATACCAGTCCCGGGATGACGTTCCATGTCCGCCCGCCGTCGAGCGTGCGCAGGGCGACACGGTTGCCCACGGCGATGCCGAGATCCGGCCCGCTGAAGTCCACCCCCATCAGCACCTCCGTCGTGGGCGTCGCCTGCAGCGTCCAGGTGATACCCCCGTCCGTGGTGCGCAGGATGATGCCGTCCTCACCGACGGCTGTCCCGTTGAGATCGTCGGAATAACAGAACGCGCTGAGGTCGCCCGCACTTCCGGTCTCCATAGCCGCCCAGGTCCCGCCGGCATTCGTCGTGCGGTAGATGCGTCCCCACAGGTTGAGCGCCTGCCAGCGATCATTATCAAAACACCAGATATCGGCGAGGAAGGCGGAGCGCCCGTGGCTGGCAACTTTTCTCCAGGTCTCACCCGCGTCCGTCGTGCGCAGCACGTTGCCCATGGTGCCGACGGCGACCCCGTGCGTGTCATCGCTGAAATCCACCTCCCAGAGTTCCTCCTGCAGGACGCCGCGGGACCGTTCATTCCAGTGCTGGCCACCGTCTATGCTGTGGAAGACATATCCGAATTCCCCCACGATCACGCCGGTATCCCCGTGGAAGGCCACGGCCCGCATGTCTGCGTTTGTCTCGATGCCGTGATCGGTCCAGGTCTGTCCGCCGTCGGTGGTCCCGAAAATGGCGCCGTCGTATCCGACCGCGGTCCCGCGCTGGCGATCGAGGAAAGCGACATCGCGAAATCGTCCGCCCTCGGGAGCCGGCAGCGGTGTCCACTGCGCGCCTCCGTCCGTCGTCACCAGCATGGATCCGCTGTAGCCGGCGACCACGCCGTGCAGCGCGTCGGTGAAGGACACGCCCGCGAGGGATTCTTCCGTACCGCTGTCCTGCGTGGTCCAGTTCTCCCCGCCGTCCGTTGTCCGGACGATCACGCCGTCATAACTGACCGCGATCGCGATACCCGGCACGGGCTGGCAGATTGCATTCAGGCGCGTCTCCGGCGCGTTCGGCAGCGCTGCCCAGGTCGCGCCGTTGTCCGTGCTGCGAAGGACGGAACTTTCAGAGCCCACGGCGAATCCGGTGCCGTCCTCCGCGAAGGCGAAACCATCCACGATGTAGGACAGGTCGACGCCGACGGTATCCAGCTGCGCGCAATTCCCGCTGCAGCGCAGCAGCCTATCGCTTCCCCATGAGAGAAGCAGCTGCCCGTCCGCGGTGGCCTCCACCGCGTTGTAGCCCCTGCGCAGTTCGGTGGGATGCACGTCCCATGTCACGCCTGCATCGGAAGACCACAGTATCGATCCACCGTAGCCGACCGCGACGACGGTCGTCGCGTCGACGAAACAGACGTCGGTGAGCGCATTGCCCTGCGGGAGCGGATTGCGCCACTCCCAGTCCGTCTGCGCGAACGCGGTCGAATGAGACAGGAGTATGAATATGCTGGAAAGGAAAAGGTATGCGCGCGTTTTCATCGGTCCTCCGTGAATATACATATCGGCAGTCTGACAGGCTGATCGTGTGATCTTTCCCTGGCATTCTTTAAAACACTATTCGCTGGCAACGAAAGCAATTGCCGGGAGTAATCTGCTGCGGGTCGGTGCATTACTGGAGTAATTCTGCAGGAAGCACCGGTTTACTCCGCGTTCCGATCATGCTGCGGTTCAGGATATTCAGCCACTCCATCGTCGACCTCCTGCGTCCTGTTCTCATTACGCTCCCACACCGCGCGACGATTGATGAAGTACACGGCGAACACCGTCAGCGCGAACAGCAGCGTGACGTCGTCGATCAGGCGCACGGGAAGGAGGAAGGCGATTTTCAGTATGGAGGTGCCGTAAAAGGAAAAAGCGGACGACATCGAGATCTGCGTGGCCCAGGCGTCCACGGCGCTGCCTCCGAACCACACGAGCAGGGACACGATTCCCTGCAGCACGGTCAGCAGCAGCAGTAGTCCGCCGACTTCGCGCCAGTGGGCGCCGGCGAGACGCACACTCATGTGCATTGCGGAGCCTATCGGACGCTCCTCGATCACTGCGAGGAAGGGGGCCAGGGATACCCACATCATCAAGGCCACGGCGCAGAGCGGAACACCGAGCAGGAGAATGACCGAACGCAGGACGGAATCACCAGGGACGAGTGTCGCCGCGATTCCGACGATGGCGAGGCCGGCCGTACGCGCCGCGTAGGCGACGAGAAAGGCTGCCGCGCCTGGAATATACCGCTCCCCCGCGTCATTGAATATCGCACGCGGCGCACGCTGCTCCCCTTGCACGCTATCAGAAGTAATGAGCAGCGACACGATCCAGGCGACGACGAGGAGAAAACTCGAACCGTAACGCAGCAGCATCGACAGCCACGCCAGTTCCCCGTAAGTGGACTGATCGAGATGATCTCCAAGCATTTTCAGGATTGTCACCGGCACGACAATGACAAGCACGAGCCTCGCGAACTGCCCCACGTTGCTTCGCCACACCCTGCCGGCTTCAGCGAACTGACCGGTCAGCGAAAGATCTTCCCGATTCATCATGTCTCTCATGTCACCGTCCTCGGTTCGTCACACCCATCGCGCCCTCGCCTCCTCGCACCGCAGCATTGTAACTATTTCGGACCTCAGTGTCAAGGATGGACGGTTTTGCGGAACGGGACGCTCATTATTCGAACCTCCTGCATTACTGTTTCTGAGCGCAACGATCGCGGTTATCGGGAAACGGCTGCACGCACTGATGACGGGCGGACCTTCTCTACCGGACGACGAATAGGCGGCGCGTACTTGCCAATTCGGCAGTCGACGCCGCAATGAGATACATGCCGGTGCCTCCATCGGCTGTGCCGCTTCCGGAAGCGCTCCAGTTGAACTGATGTGTCCCTGCGGGAAGCATCCCCTCGAAGAGCGTGCCGACGTGACGACCGAGCACATCGAACACACGGAGGCTGACGGTCGCGCGCCTGCGTGTCGCGAGCGTCACGACGACAGGACCGAACGCGGGATTCGGGCACACATCGAGCGAGAGATCTCCCGGCATCGCGTCGACATCGGCCGCGTGCGTCGGGGACTCGGTAAAGACACGTACGGCGGAACCGTCCTTTACGAACAGCTTTCCCTCCGCCGCTATGGGCTGCTCATAGTATGCTCCGTCATTTCGATGACAGAGCACATCACCACTGCTGATATCGAAACCCCACAGTATGGCGTCTTCCCAGCTCACGACGTACACCGTGTTTCCCACCACTGTGGGGGTGAACAGTCCGGGCCCGTCAAAATCATGTCTCCATAGTTGCGTCCCGCTGTTCTTGTCGAGTCCCACGATGAACGTGGTTCCGGTCGTATCCTCCCATGGAGCAACGCAGAGCACATCCTCGCCCAGCGCGAAGCAGCCTGTTGCGAGCTGTGAAATCCAGGTGAGGTCCGGGAGCGAGACAGTCCATACCACCGAGCCATCTCTCTTGTCGACACAGCGGACATCCATTCCGTCCGACACGTACAGGCGCTGACCGTCGACGACGACATGACCGAACGCCTGCTCCCTGGCCGAGATGCTCCATCGCTGCTGTCCGGTGACCTTGTCGAGGGCGAGCAGCTGCGAGGCGCCGTCGACATACACCGCAGCATCGTCGACCGTCGGTGTCGTCTGTGCGCGCAAAGGGTAACGCCATCGCGTCGACCCGTCGGCCAGTTCGACGCAGAGGATACTGTCAGAACACACATATGCGGCCGTGCCGTCGATGATGGTGTTGCGTGCGTAAAGAGAGCTGGTCGGAACCTGCCAGACGAGCTCTCCCGTTGTCCTGTCCAGTGCGTGCAGTGCCGCACCGCCCTGCCCCCCGCAGAGAACCAGGTTCGCAGCGACGGCGGGTACATTATCCACCGCTGCCTTCGTGCCTGGAATGTCGAAGTGCCACAACGCACTGCCCGAGGCGATATCAAAGGCGACGACGGAATTCGGCGTCCCGCCTCGCGACGCGTACAGCACGCCGTCCACCACGACGAACTGTGATGCACGTACATTTTCGATTACTGCAGCCGAGGTCAGGGGTGGACGAGGGGTCCGTGCCGTCGTACTGCTGCTTCTTTCAGGATTCCCGTTTGCCATGGACCAATTCTGCGCCGTGAGGGACGCGGTACCACTGAGCAACATGATGGTGCATACTACCCAGGCGGGCGGCAACATTCTTCGTGAAGTAAACATGAGAGGGTCCTCCTCATACTGTATGCGTATGGAGTCCCCGTTTTGCACAGGCGAAACAGCGCGGGGACGTGATAATCACGAGAAGAATGTATCGTATTCCACGAATCTAGCAGACTCCCGGAAAGAAGCAAGTCCCGCGATCAATGTGGCTGAAAAGCCGCCGGCTGCCGTCTGCGTCACGGGAGATCCGCGGAGACGTTCTTCCCGTCAATTCACCGACCGAACCGTGAGAACAATATTCCCCTTCTTCTCCCCGCTCTCTGCGTAACGGTGCGCATCGGCGGCTTCATGCAGCGGAAAGCGGCGGTCGATCACGGTGCGGATCCTTCCTTCCGCGAGCAGACCTGCCAGGTAGCGCAGATCCTCCGCGCTCTGCGCCCAGCTTCCGCGAAGGACGCGCTTCCGCGAGTGCAGCGGGAGAAGCAAACCGCGCAGCAAGTTGGGCAGCGATGGATTCGCCATCAGGTAGCGGCCGCCCGGGGCAAGAACGCGGAGGCAGCGTCCGAACGCTTTCCCTCCCACCATGTCCAGTACCGCGTCATAGCGCCTGTCTCCGCGGGAGAAATCCTCGGCGGCGTAATCGATGACGTGATCCGCCCCGAGTCCCCGCAGCATGTCCAGCTTCCCCCCGCTGTCGACTCCCGTCACCTCGGCGCCATACAGCTTTCCGAGCTGTACCGCGAAACTCCCGATACTGCCGCCCGCCCCGTTCACCAGCAACGATTGTCCCGCGCGCAGACCGGCGTTGCGAAGAAAGTGCAGCGACTCGAGTCCGCCGACGACAGCTGCGGCGGCTTCCTCGAAACCGACACCGTGCGGAATATGCGCCAGCGCCGCCTCCCCTTTTTCAAGCGAACAGCACGCGTATTCCGCGTACCCGCCGAGACGCATGCCCGGTGCGCCGAACACGCTGTCCCCGGCGGTAAATCCGTGCACCGCGCTTCCGACCGCCGTCACGCGTCCGGCGAGTTCCTGGCCGAGCACGCGGATACGGCGCGGCCTGCGCAATCCGAAATACGCTCGCAGGGGCAGGCGCAGAAAATGCGGGAGACGCAGACTGCGCAGCTCGCAGTCCCCCGCCGTGACGGTCGTCGCAACGACTTCGATAACCACTTCGCGCTCTCCCGGTTCCGGATCCGGAAGCGTTCCGGGCTTCAGAACCTCCGGCCCGCCGTACGCTGTCCACAGTATGGCCTTCACGCATTCTCCTTTCGCGGAACGCCTCATCGCGCGCGGCATTCCTGACCTTCGTTGATGTGTTTCGGGCAATCTAATCCCGGGACAACTCTCGGACAAGAGCGCATGCGCGCTGCACGATGCAGCTTGCGGCGTATCTCGCGGCCTGGATCCTGTTCAGAATCGTTCCACCCCGGGATGCCGGATCAGCCTGAACGGTATCGAGATACATGACAAAAGGGCTGAAGCGATTGCTTCAGCCCTTTTGTGTACTGCGTGGAGAGAGATGTTAGCGGGTTAGCTGCATCTTCCTCATGGAGGTCATGCCGTTGACCGTCAGCGTGACCATATAGCTGCCGGAGGGCAGACCGGCCGCGTCGAATGACACGCGGTGCGTTCCGGCGGCCTGCCAGCCGTCAACCAGCGTGGCGACGTGCTTCCCGTCGAGGGTGTACACGCGGAGTGTGGCATGTGCCGCCGCATCCAGATCGTACGGGACCACCGTCGAGGGATTGAAAGGGTTCGGGTAGTTCTGTCCGAGCGCGAAGCCATCGATTTCGACGGGGGTGCGTACGGAGGTCGCGCTGCTGTAGAAGTACACGTTGTCCACGTATACGGTGGCGAGATCTCCTGAAATAATGAGCTGCGCGAGATGCGCCTTCGTGGACAGTCCTGCGAACTCCGTCAGCGGAATGTCGAGTGCGATCCAGCTTCCGCGTACCAGCGCCGGTGTCGTCGCGGCAGTGAACGTCAGTTCATGCTCCACGTCGTCCCCACCACCGAAGGCGCCGTCGGCACCGAAGTCCACGAGCTTGATTTTGAATGCGGCCGGCTCGGCTGTCTCGTTCGGCGTCCATATATCCATGTGGAAATGCGTCATCGACGAGGCGTCGATGGTCTGGGAAGTGAACTCGACTCCGGCGAACGAGAGGTTCGTGTACTTCTTGGTGTCATCGCCGGAAATCTGCATGTCCATGACATCGGCCATATCCCAGTCGGCGGACCACGTGTCGACGGTTACGTCGTTGTAGACATT
>JAVVFP010000144.1:0-7111 GCA_032250495.1 Bacteroidota bacterium
AGGACATCAACAACGACCTGCGCAAGGGCGCGGAGAGCGAGCGGATATTCCTGAAATACGAACACATCCTCGGGAAATTCACTTCCAAGATGCTGGGACTGGCCTCGAAAAGCGGCGCCATGGCGGAGATGTATGACTCGACCGCCAAGTTCCTCGAGCGTCGCCTTGAGTTCAAGAAGAGCATGAAAAGCGCCATGCTCATGCCGATGATCACGCTGGTTCTTCTCATCCTCGCGACGATTTTTTATGTCGCCTACATTTTCCCGGAAACGGCGCGCATGTTCCTCAAGTACGGTATCGAACTGCCGCCCATGACGGAGGCGACGCTGGAGTTCTCGGACTGGCTTGTCGGGAACATCCTTTTCTTCGTCGTCGGCATGATCGGCGCCGGGGTGGGAGTTTTCATGCTCTTCACGAATGAGAAGAGCAAGCGCTGGGTGGACAAGGTTTCCTTCCGCGTGCCTGTCATGGGTGGACTGATACACAAAACCGCCATCGAAGTGTTCTGCCGCGTGTTCTACTCCCTCTACAGCGGGTCCGGCGAGAACATCGATGTCATCAAGACGGCGGCGGAAGCCACGGGGAACAGCTACTTCGAGCATCAGATCAAGTCCATCACCATTCCGATGATGCTCAAGCACGGCAAGGGACTGCACGAATCCTTCGAAGCCTCCGGTGTATTCACGAAAACCGCGCTTTCCCGTTTCCATGCGGGAGCGGAAACGGGCATGGTGCGGGAAACCGCGCTGCAGCTGGCCAATTACTACGAGCGCGAGACCACGTACAAACTGAAGTCCATCGTCGATTTCATGCAGCTCTGGGTCGCCATGATCATCATGATCGTCATGACCGCCATCACCATCGTGTCCTCCGAGACCGCGGTGATCAAACCGAAAAGTGCTCCCGGCATGGGTGAGTTCCTGCCGGCCATGCTGATCGCATCGGGCACCGTCCTTCACACCCTGAGAAAGGTTTACCATGGATGCCGCAGCCTCCTTGCTCGAAAGAAAGATCGATAAAGTCGGCGTCGCCCTTCTCCACAAGGGCATCGTGGACCGCGAAACGGTCTCGAAGGCGCTGACCACCAAGGAGAAGGAAGCGGGCCGTCGTCATCGCAGCCTGGCGGAAATCCTCGTCGACGAGTACGCGCTCGACCATCATACCGTGTTCTCCGAGGTCGCACGCATTTACGCGTTCAAAACGCTGAAGATCGACGAAGCGATGACCGAGCGGCGCATCAATCTCATCAAGCAGATGATCGAGTCGCTCACCCAGGAGCAGCGCAGCATACTGTTCAAGGCGCGCACGCTGCCGCTGCAATTCGACAGCCGCACGCCGGACAAGCTGGTGCTCATCTCCTCGATACCGATTCACCGCGACATTCCGCGCATCGCCAACTTTTTCCGTGCCCTCAAGTACGAGGTGTATTACGCCGAGCAGAAGCAGCTCCAGCCGCATATCGACAACATTCTTCGCGGGGACAATGCCTTCCTCGAATCCATCAAGGACATGGAGGCGGAGCTCGAAGAGTCCGACATGGAGGGCGGATCGGACATCGACGAGGCGGAACTCGACCAGGAAATCAACAAGTCGATGCTCGTCAACCTCTTCGAGGGCTGCCTCGTGGAGGCCGTCCGCCTCGGCGTCAGTGACATTCACATCTTTCCGACGACACGAACCGTGACGGAATTCCACTTTCGCGTCGACGGGAAGCTCGCGGTGTGGAACAAGGTGGAAGGCACGCGTCCCGAGGCGGTGCTGGCGGTGGTCAAGGACAGGAGCATGAATATCGATCGCTTCGAGCGCGACGCGGCGCAGGACGGTTTCATACAGCGAACGGTCGACAACACCGTGATCCGTTTCCGCGTCTCCGTGCTGCCGATCGCGGGATCCGAATACCAGCAGAAGTTCGAAAGCATCGTCATCCGCGTCCTTGACAGCCGCAAGGTGATCAAGGATATCGCGAAAATCGGCTTTCAGAAAAAAGCCTACGACTGGTTCCAGGAATCGATCAGCAAGCCGCAGGGCATGGTCATTCTCACCGGACCGACGGGAAGCGGAAAGAGCACCACGCTGGTCGCCGCCCTCTATTCGGTCATCACTCCACAGGTGAACGTGCTGACGGTGGAGGATCCGGTCGAGTACGTGATCGACGGCGCACGCCAGATCAAGATTTCCCACAAGGTCGATTTCGAGCAGGCGATCCGCGCCATACTCCGGCACGATCCGGACATCGTCATGGTCGGTGAGATGCGTGATAAAAGTACGGCCGACATCGCCATCAAGCTGGCGAATACCGGTCACCTGACCTTTTCCACGCTGCATACGAACGACGCCCCGAGCGCGGTGACGCGACTGTTCAAAATGGGTATCGAGCCCTTCCTGATCGCCTACGCCATCAATCTCGTCGCGGCCCAGCGCCTGCTGCGGCGCCTGTGCACGAAGTGCAAGCGTCCGGTAAAGGACCTGAACCACATCGAACTGCGGAACGTGGGATTCTCAGAGGAAGAAATCGAAACGACGACGTTCTACGAACCCGTCGGCTGCAGCTCCTGCGTCAAGGGCTTCAAGGGTCGCGCCGCCATTCACGAGGCCCTGTTCTTTTCAAAGGAAATCCGCAAGGCCATCTTCGAATCCGGCGAGGAGATCGATGAGGAGGAGGTCCGTCAGATCGCCATGAGCCAGGGCATGCTCACGCTGCGTGCGTCCGCCCGCGAGCGCGTCAAGGAGGGCGTGACCTGCGTCTCCGAGGTCATATCCGCGACGATGTCCGACTAACGATCAGTGGCGGCAGGAAATGGATGACGAAACCTTTCATATCTGTAATGTTATTGTAATGCGTCCTTCATGCAGCGATATGATACAGCAGCTATTTTCCATGCGACGATATGCGTCCTGTCACGGCATGACGGGCCGGACACGAGAGGTGCTTTCTGTATAACACATTGCCCCATACGAGAGGAAGACGATGAATACCGGACAAATGGCGCTGACAATCGGGGCGTTCATGCTTCTCGGCATGGTGATGCTCAATTTTCGCGGACTCAATTTTCAGAACGAGGAAGTCCTCGATACGAATACGTACACCCAGCAGGCCGTCGCCATCGGACGCTCCCTCATCGAGGAAATACAGGAAAAGCCCTTCGACGCCATCTTCCTGTCGAAAAAGATCGTGCAGCTCACCGACCTGACCGCCTGCGGACCCGGGTACTGGGAGAGCTACCCGGACTTCAATGACCTGGACGATTTCCACAGGCAGGTATTCTCCAGTCCCCCTGCAGGATCGACTCCCACCACCGCGACCCCGAAATGCCTCTGGGGCACCTGGGGCTTCACCGTGACCTGCGACGTCCGTTACGTATCCGACACGGATCCGACCATCTCGAGCTGGTCACGAAGCTGGTCGAAACTGGTGACCCTGGTCATCAGCAACGAGTTTTCCGAAGACACCGTCACCATGTCCTATCTCGCAACACACTAATGAGCGCATCATGAGCAGCCACCTCGATATCATCGGATCTGTGATCATCGCAGGAATGATCATCCTGAATTTCACCGTCTTCATGGGAGAACGCCAGGAATCGCAGATCGATTCGGTCAACACGATCACCGCGCAGACGGAGATGAGCGACGTCACCTCCACGCTGCGGCACGACCTGCGCAAAGTCGGGTACGGCTGCGATTCGCTTCCGATACTGCGTGCGACATCGAGCGCCTTCGTGTTCCGCGCGGATCTCGACAACGACGGGAAAATCGATACCGTCGGCTATGCCTTCGCCACGGACGACAGCGAACTCAGTACGACCACGACGGCCGGCGCGACAACGACGACCAGCACGACCGAGTCCACGACGAGCAAGACGCTGCTGTACCGCGTCGTCAACGGACGGAAGCAGCCGGGATGGGATTTCGGTCTCGTCGCTTTCGGCTTCAAGTATTTCAGAACTGATACCTACGGCAGACTGTTCGAGACCACGACAACAGCGGACGTCAAGGCGGTCGCCGTGACGCTGCGTCTGCGCAGCAAGATGAAAGAAGACAACGAGTACCAGTACTCGGTAAACGAATTCACCGTCTCTCCCAAGAACCTGTAGGAGGACTCCCATGGGCCAGCAATCGCTTATCATCGTCGCGCTCTCGTCCCTGCTTCTTTCAATATCCGTGCTGGGTATCATGGGAGGATGGAATTTCTCGAATGAAACCACCGCGGATCTCTTCGAGCACGAACAGGCGCTGAACGTGACGCGCAGCGGGGTCAACAAGGCCGTCTCCCGCCTGCGCAAGCAGAAAGGCTGGCGCACCGGCTACAGCAACCTGCCTGTCGCCGGCGGTACGGTCTCCGTGCGCGTCGTCGATCTCGGTCCCGACACCGTTCGCATCATGGCGGCCGGCACGGTCAACGGCGTCACGCACAACTCCGTCGTCGAAGCGAAACTCAGTTCGATCTTCCCCAATGTTGAGTCCGCCCTGGCCATTTTCGGTGACTCGGTGGAATTCTCCAACAACGGCACCGCCTGGTATATCGATGGACGCGATCACACCGAGGACGGTCTCGCACTTTCCGGCGGACCGGGCGTACACGGCGTCGGTGTGCAGAGCGGGGAGACGGTCACCGATCTGATAAACATGACCGATCCGAAAGTGCATCCCAATATCAACGGGGAGGGCGGCACTCCCTCGATCGGCACGATCAACACGAGCAATCTCGATGCGCTCCATCAGTTTTACAAGGACAGGGCGACGATACCGCTGCCCGCGGGCAAGTACGCGGACAACACGGTTTTCGGGACCATGGACAACCCGGAAATCGTATACGTGCCAGGCGATCTCGAGTGGACCGGCGTCATCTCCGGTGCCGGCATACTGGTGGTGGACGGTCAGCTTATCATGAAAGGGAAGGTGAGCTGGAAGGGCATTATCCTCAGCATGTCCGGTGACGTGAAAATCGAACTCGGCGGCACGGGAACCCCGTCGATTCTCGGGACGGTCTGGGTGGGCAACACCTCGCCGTCGACGCCGACACATGTCCATGTCGACGGTAATCCTTCCATTAAATACAGCTACAGCGCGCTGATGAAAATCCTCGGAAACCTGGGCCTGCTCGATGTCGAAATCTACAAGTACTATGAATAGGAATCCGGAAGTCATGGAAAATCAGCTCGACAATTTTTCCGCTTTTTTAGGCGAGACTCTTCCCATGGTTGAATTAAATGATTATATTTCAATGCATCCTGATAAAAACATCAAGCACAGGTTGAGAAAACTGCGCCAACTTGCTATTGAATCCGTGAACAAACGTAAGATAACGGCATGAGTCAGGATACTATCACAACCCCCGCCCCCGCTGCTCTCCGCAAGGAGGCACAAGCCCGTGCCTCGCAAGACCCCGTCATTCCTGAAAGAATCGTCTCCAACGCGTTGAAAGTGCTGGAATTCGTGGTGCGCGACATGCCGCCGCATTACTTCGGCGCGGAGAAGCAGGAATACATCGCGAAAAAGCTGGAGAGCATTGACGAGAAGGCGATACAGGTGCTCCGCATGTTTTACGAGAAGATTCTGGCACGCATGCGCGAAGTGGACGCCTCGGATATCGATCTGGGCAGTTTCGGAACGCGGGGTGAAATCTGGTTCCGCGTGCACGGGAACAAGTTGCCGCAGAAAGATCTGCCGCAATTGCCTTCCCCGATGGCGGACGTGCTCGTGCAGGCGCTGATCATGCCGCGGCAGCGCGAGAAGCTCGTCGAGCGCCGCAGTCTTGATTTTTCCTACCATGTCGAGGAAAACGGTGAGCGTTTCCGTTACCGCGGCACTGCTTATTTCGACCTCGACGCGGTGGGAATGAACATGCGCGCCATCACGGCGAAAATCCGGCCGTACAGCAGTTACAATTTCCACCCGAACATCACGAACATTGTCAACCTCAAGAATACGAAGGAAGGACTGATACTCGTGACGGGCATCACCGGGTCGGGCAAGAGCACGACGCTCGACGCCATCATCGACGCCAACAACAACTCCGTTGATGCGCATATCATCATCATCGGCGCCCCGATCGAATACGTGCATTCGCCCGTCCGTTCCGTCATCCGTCACCGCGAAGTGGGACGCGACGTCCTCTCCTTCAAGGACGGTACGGTGCAGGCATTGCGTCAGGATCCCGATATCGTTATCATCGGGGAAATGCGCGATCCCGAGACCATCATGGCCGCGCTGGAAATCACGGATTCTGGACACAAGGTGTTTTCCACGCTGCACACATCATCGGCGGTCGAATCGCTGGACCGCATCATCGGAGAAGTTCCTCCCGCGGAACAGGATCGTGTGCGCAATCGCCTGGCCGATGTCCTCAAACTCGTCGTCTCCCAGAAACTGATTCCCACGGTGGACAAGAAGCGGACGCTGGCGAAGGAAGTCCTGCTCGTGACCCCTTCGGTGCGCGCGGCCATCAAGAACGGGAATACCGGGGAGATCTACCAGATGATCACCGAGGGCAGCGCACTCGGCATGATCACCATGGAACAGGATCTCTACCGCCTCTATCGCAGCAACATCATCAGCATCGATGAAGCCCTCAATTACGCGAACAATAAAAAGCGGCTCAGGCAGTTGATCAACAAGCAGGTCAATTGATGTCCCTCATCCGCACATGCCTATGAGCACACCGGTACGACCACAACAGATTTGCATCGGACTGTCCATCGAAGGGGCCATGCTGCGCCTTGCCGTCGTGGGCAGGACGGGATTGAAACTCAACGTCATGGACCTTGCGTCCATGCCGCTGCCTGTAAAGCAGTTCACTGCCGGCCTCGAGGACGGGGGAGAAGCGGCAGGGGGCGGGTCGAAGGACAATCCTTTCGATGATGTCGGGACGGCGGAAAGCGAGACCACTTCGGGTGAGAACATCGATTTCAGCTCCATCCGGGAATTCCTCTCCACGCATTTTCAGCCGCGGGCCACCTTCTCCCTGGGCTTCGAAGTCCCGCACCTGCGCACGCTGCTGCTCCCCGTGGATAAAAAGGACACGCCTGCGAAAATCCGGACGAAGGTCGTCGAAGAGGTGCAGAACTCCCTCAACGTCGAGCTCGACAAGCGTGCCCTCGCTTTCACCAAG
>JAVVFP010000145.1:0-7071 GCA_032250495.1 Bacteroidota bacterium
TTCCGGTCCTTCGCAGCGACGATGCGAGACACTGCCTTTTCCATGTCGTTCATCAGAAAAGGGTTGTGCAGCTGCTCGAGCGTAGGGCGGAAGAAGGCTTTCGCGGAATCGTAATTCTCGATTCCGCGGCTGATCAGGATCGAAGAGATGACTTGAGGTACATGAATCTCCTCAACAAGCCGACGCACCTTGGCAGGATCCCCGGGGGGCCTGATGCTCCATTTTGCGTCCATGAGTGAATCCTTTTTGTAATTTGTACTATAAACATATTCTCAACTCTTTTCTTTTTTCTCAATTTCGGGGGTGATAATAGGGACTCACGTCCATCTGTAAGCCGAATTCTGTCTTTTCCGCGACATGCGAGGCACGCCGGACGGAAGAGGCAGCCATCTATCTGGATCCCGCGTTGCCACGGGATTCAAGCGACCTACCCGAATGCCGGTCCCGCGAAACGGGACGCTGTACGGGCCGCACAGCTCTTGCGACGACATTCCTACGCGGTCTTGCTCCGGGTGGGGTTTGCCAGGCCAGACTGTCTCCAGTCTGCCGGTGCGCTCTTACCGCACCTTTTCACCCTTACCTTTTCCCATGCCGAAGCACGGGAACGGGCGGTGTGTTTTCTGTTGCACTTTCCGTCGCCTTTCGACGCCCGGACGTTATCCGGCACCCAGCCCTGCGGAGTTCGGACTTTCCTCCCCTGCACATGGCAGAGGCGGCTGCCCGATGGACATGAGTCCGCTTGCTATATGTTCGTTTCCTGCGCGATTTCTTCGGAGACGAGAATGCGCCCGCAGTGTTCGCAGATGAAAAGGCGATCGTTCTTTTTCACTTCGAGTATCATCTGCGGGGGAACGACATTGTAACAGCCGCTGCAGGACTCCCTGCGTATCGGCGCCACGGCCTTGCCCTTGGCTTCGCGAATGCGGGTGTACAGTTCGAGATCGCGCTCGAGAATGTCCTTGAGCAGCGCTTCCCGCTGCGTCTCGTAGGTCCGCTCCTCTTCTTTCGTCGCCTCGAGAATCTCCTTGAGTTCTTCGTGCTTGACTTCGAGTTCCTTGACCAGTTCCCCGAGGCGGGACTCGAAGTCCTCCTTGCTGGACTTGAGGGCCTCGGCACGTTCGACGGTCTGCTCGATCTGCGCTTCGTGACTGGCGATGGTGTTCTCCGCCGTCTCCATTTCCCGCGTCAGCGCGTCATATTCCTTGTTGTTCGTCACTTCCAGCTGCTGCCCCTTGTACCTGTCAATCTTCGCGATCAGTTCGAGGGACTCCTTCTCCATCTGGCTGCGTTCGACAGCGCCCTTCTTCAGCGCCTCCTCGCATTCCTCGATGCGCTGTTCCACCATTTTCAGCTCCGCTTCCATGGCGTTGACGGTTTCGGGGAGGTCGCCGCGCAACTCGCGCAATTCATCGAGTTCGGTGTCCAGCAGCTGAAGCAGGTACAGCGATTGAAGTGTGCTTTTCAAGAGATCTCCTTTGATTCTTCCAGTCTAAACAAACCGCACGGGATTGGTGTCGGTCTGCGTACGTAAAATATCAATTTTTTGCTTGCCATCGAAAACCCTGCGCTCGAGTTCTTCGGCACAGAGACGGATAAACAGCTGTTCGGTCTCGTAATGTCCGGCATCGACCAGCAGTATGTCCCGGGCGTAATCGAGAAAGGTATGATGCGTCAGGTCGCCGGTGACCAGCGCGTCCGCGCCCGCCGAAACTGCGGAACGCACATAGGAGCCGCCCGCTCCGCTCGAAACCGCGACCCGCCGTATTGTCGTCTCCGCATCGAACGGGGTGCAGCGAAGCATCGAACAGCCGAGTTTCTGCTTGACGGTGGCCAGAAAGGCCTCCGCCTGCATGGGGACGTCGATTTCACCCACGACACCGATGCCGTGAGAGGACAACGTATCCTCGAGCGCGGTCACCTGCACCGGAACGTCCCCGTAGGAGGCACGCAGGCGTGCGCGCAGCGCATCCACTTCCCAGGACGGCAGATCGAACTGCAGCACGTGGCGTCCGCCCTCCGCGTATTGCGCAATGAGCGCGACATCGTCACGGCGCGCTGCGAATTCCTGTGTCTGCTCCCATTCCGCCGCGGCATCCAGGCGCACGGTCAGCAGTCGACGCTGGCCGCGGACGGCGTCGAGACGACGTCGTCCGCGAAGATCGAAAAGATCGGCCAGGGCGTGGTTGAGCCCGGTCCTCGCGGCATCCACGTTCGTGTGCATCGCGATCACGCTGATGCCCGCGCGCAGCAGTGCGGCGTACATGCTTCCCGGGTGACGGTCCGTGCGCAACGACGTCAGGGGATGGAAAATCACCGGGTGATGCGCAACGATGCAGGTGGCCTCACGCGCGACGGCTTCCTCGACGACCGCGGGAGTAATGTCGAGGCAGACGAGCACACGGCGAACCTCGTCGTCGGCGGCGCCGACGAGCAGGCCGATGTTGTCCCGCTCCCATGCCAGGGATGCGGGCGCCCATTCCAGAAGGCCGGATAATATGTCCCGAATGTGGAGCATAAAAAAAGTGCACCACTGCGATGCACTTAGTTCCTCTTATTCCGGGTCTTGAGTGATATGTGTCAGGTTGCCTGTTTTGCTGAGCAATGCCATACTGCGAGACTCGGATCTTCTTGATAATCTGTGGAGCTGAAGGGAATCGAACCCTCGACCTCTACAATGCGAATGTAGCGCTCTCCCAACTGAGCTACAGCCCCAGTCGAAGAGTAAATATACGACGATGTTGGGGATAAATGCAATATGTCGCGGGGATGGCGGATTGCAGATGGCAGATGGCAGATGGCAGATGGCGGATGGCAAATGTGAAAGAAGGAAAAAAGGAAAGATGGAAATATGGCATCGGGGGCATGTTTCCATTTTTCCTTCTTTCCTTCTTTCCTTCTTTCGCATGCGCAGCTTGTCAGGGCGATGCGAGCATTATGATGCGGTTCTGCGCGCCCCCGACGCCCTCGACGTGCAGCAGGTACGCGCCTTGGGGATGCGCGGAGAGATCGAGAGAGATGCTCTGCGCATTCCCGTCGTGAAGCAGTTGGCGGCGCTGCACTTCCCTGCCCAGCATGTCGGTGATGCGCAGTTGCAGCGCACCGGCGGCGGCGCCGGAGAGCCGCACGGTGAAGCGGTCGCGTGCGGGTTGGGGGTAGACGTCGATGCGCAGTCCCGCGACGGGCGGATCGTCGAGTCCGGTGATCGTCACCTGCAGGGGATCGGACGTGGCGCTGCAGCCGAAGGCGCTTTGCACGCGCACGGCGTAGCGTCCGTCAATGGCGACGACGAAGCTGCGGGCGGTCGCACCGGGAATCGCCACGCCGTCGCGCAGCCACTGCCAGGCGGCCGCGTCGGACGCGGTCAGCGTGTCGCCGCTGCGCGTGATCGCAGGCTTCGGCGGAAGCGGATGCGCGGTGACCGTGACGGTGTCGGAGGCGACGGGACAGTAGGGGTAAATGGACTGCGTCCTTACGACGGAATACATGCCGCTCCGGCGGACGATGATGCGCCGCAGCGTATCACCGCTGCTCCAGCGGTAATGCATATACCCCTCGCCTGCGTCGAGCGTGACGCTGTCGCCTTCGCAGAATACGGGCGGGCCGCTCAGCGTGATCGCCGCTTCCCGCAGCGGAAGGATCTGCAGGGAAGCCGCGCAGGCGCTGCCGCCGTCGCGCTGAGCAATACCTTCCCCGCCGTAGCGTATCGCGAATTGCGCAGGACGCGCTGCGCCGTCCGCCTGTCCCGCACGCAGACGGAAATGCCAGGTGAACGTGGTCTCTTGCTGCGGGAACAGCACCGTGCGCGACTGCGGATTTTCATTGTCCGGCATGCCCGGGTCCAGTTCCAGCAGCGGCGCCGCCCCCTGCTCGGTCCATTCCAGCAGCACGGTCGGCGCGTTGACGTTGACGCTGCCGGGATTGCGCAGCGTGGCCCGCACGGTGAAGGCGGTCGCGCTGTCCCCGCATACCGACTGCGGCGCTTCCAGCGCGGTGCAGATCAGCTGCCGCTGCACGGCCGCGACCGGAAGCACGGCGCCGCAGGTGATCGGAGCCCCGGCGCCGTCCCACACGGTGACGCGGAGCGCGATGTCACGGCGTGTGACGCGGTTGCGCACGTCGACCACCCATTCGAAGCGGGCGGTGGAATTCGGACCCACGATCATGTCCAGGCTGTCGTCGAGTCCCATCGGAGAGGACGGGTGCAGGGAGATGCCGTCCTGCAGCGGCATTTCCAGGCGCACGCGGCGCAGCGCGCCGGCGTTCAATCCGGAATTGGTGATGGAATAACGGATGGTGAAAGGATTCGGCGTCACATCGCTGCCGTCCTGCCTGAGGCGCAGGGAATCGGGCAGATCGAGGGCGCAGGCCCAGTCGGGCTGCACGGGCGGGACGCGCAGGACGCAGGACGTCCAAACCGTGTCCAGCGCGATGCCCGTCGCGCTTTCCCCCGTCACGCGGAAACGGAATTCCGGCCACTGCGTGACGTAGGGACGACCGGTGTAGCGCAGCAACCAGCGAACATTCGGGACATACTGTCCCTGCTGCGGGTTCAGCGTCTCGGGCTCGAAGGTCTTCGTGAGAGAATCGCCCGGGGTCGCCAGTTCCATATCCGGCGGCAGCGTTATCGTGCCGCGCACGCGCGTGGCGGGCAGCGTCCCTGCGTTGATGCAGTTGAGCGTCGCCCAGAAAAGCTCCGGTTCGTATTCGTTCCACTGCGGCACGTAGCGCAGCGAATCCGGCGTGACGCAGCTGCTTTCCAGGCGCGGCGCGTCGATGGCGGGAATGGTCACCAGCGCGGAACAATAGGTGGAATCCGCGTTGTCGGCGTACACCCACACGCCCACGGGATAGTTTCGCTCCATGAGACTGAGCGGGTGCGTGAGCGTCCATTGCTGCGTGGCCGACTCCTGCGGCGCGATCACCGCCGGCAGCAGGTCCTTCACCCAGCGGTCCGGCGCGTCCGCTCCGGCGAGAGAGAACTGCACGGGCAGCACGATGCGCGCGCGCAGGTTGCGCAGCGTGTCCCGGCCCGGGTTGTGCACGGTGAGAAGGACGGGAAAGGGCATGGGGTCGTAGCGCAGCTTCGGCTGATCCGCGGTGATGACGGGCGCGTCCAGGGCGCACTGCATGGTCCGCTCCGCTTCCGGCACGTACACGCGGTGCATGCAGGTGACCGGCGGCGCGTTGTCGAAATACGCGGTCATGCGCAGGGTGACGCTGTCGCCCTGCGCGCGTGGACGCGCTGCGAGCTGCCACACCGCGCTGTGCTGCGCGTCGGGAAACAGCTCGCGCGGATCGGGAATGATTTCCGTGCCCACCGGAGAGAGCAGGCGCACATCCGCCGTGTCATAGTCCAGCCGGAAGCGCATCCCCATCGCGCCACCGTCCCCTTCGTTCTCTACCGTCATGGTCACCGCGAAGGGCTGCGGCGCGTACTGCTGCATGCTTTTCTGCCAGGTCAGTGCGTCCGCTCCCGTCGCCCTGCAGGTGACCTGCGGCATTCCGGTGCGTATGCGCACGATGCCGGGGTCGACCACCGCGCGGTAGCACCCCTTATCGAACGTCGCACCGGTTATCAGCACCGGCGTTGTGAGCGTGTCCTGTGGAACGACGAGCGTGTGGAAGCGGAAATCCAGCGCCGAGTAGCCGGCCACCAGCGCGGCCCCATCGATGCGCACGCGCGCGCCGCCGGCCACGCGGGTGTACTGCACGTCGACGCCGTCGAGGAAGGACATCGGTGTCGGTGTGACATCCGCCAGCGCGAGGTGGCCGTCGTTGTATTGCAGCATGAATTCCAGCGCCTCGAAGCGTGCGCCCCCGAGCAGCGTGTCGAGCTGCAGCTGCATGGTGAAGGCGGAAATGCCGGTCACGTCGTGATCGGTCAGCAGCATGGGCAGCTCATGGAACGCCTGAGAATCCAGCGGCGCGGTGTAGGCGCGGTAGCGCTCCACCTCTCCGCCGCAGAAGCCGTCGACGACGACGCGCAGCTGGTGTATGCTGCCGTCGGCGCAGGACGGCTGCAGCGTCATGCTGCATTCCTCGAAACCGCGACGCGTGTACGCGGCGAAGCTTGCGAGCAGCTCCGGCAGATACGCGAGGCTGTCCGCGTACGTGGACTCGAACAGTCCCCCGGTGTAATGCGCCATGCTCATCAGCTCATTGGTGCTGAAGCCACCGGCAAAAGCGACAGGAAACAGGTGCACGTTGAAACGTGTCGCCAGGGCGACGATGTCGTCGTAGCCGTGCGTGGTCGAGTTCCCGTCGTTTCCCCCGGTCAGAATGAGGACGCCTTTGCAGCCGCCCGTACTGTTGCTGATCACCTCCTCTATCCCCGCGTATATTCCGTCGTACAGCGACCGCCAATAGGCGCCCGGGATGCTGTCGATGGCCGCATGCAGCGCCGTGCTGTCGCCCGTCATGGACTGCGCGACTCTCGCCGAATCGCTGAAGTACACCACTGCCGCCTCGTCTCCCGGCCGGAAGCCGCGCACGAAGGCATGCAGTCCCTCCTTCATCTGCGTTCCCGCCGTTCCGTACAGCGCCCCGCTCGCATCGGCCACGATGGCGAGGGACATTGTGCAGGGCGTGGTCGTGTCCGGACAGTGATGCGCGAGGAGCGGCACCGGAATGCCGTCCTCTGTCACCGACACCTGCGTCGAATCCACGTCGAAGGACTTGATCCGGTTGCACTCGAGGGAGTAATACAGACGCACGTCCGGGAAATCAATCACCGCGCGGGTGATATCCAGTTTCGGGTAACTCTGTCCCACCCCGGCCGTTGCGACGACAAGGAAAAGCGCGACCGCAGCGCCGACGCGATGCAGCACCCCGGTGATGAAGAATGGAAACAAACGCATGTGTGTACCCTGCCCGGTTGGCGCAATTGTTATGGAAGTACAGAACCCCGGGATTACCGATTTGTTACTCTGCACCCGCACAAATAGTACGCAGGGATTCGGCGAATGTCAATTGGCGCAGAGCGCCTTCATGATTCGCTGCAGCGCATTAAAGATAAAGTGCTTGACTAAATCTCAATCCCTTTCTACCTTGAACGCAATCGCATACACGAAC
>JAVVFP010000146.1:0-7048 GCA_032250495.1 Bacteroidota bacterium
ACGCCCCCGCCGTGCTTGCAGCGGGGGCGCGGACACCGGGGAGTGGAAGCTCGTGCGGTGCCAGGGACAGTGCATATCGTCATCAGGAGCGGGGACCACGCCGGCTGCCGTCACAGTCACCGCGGTTGTTGCCTGCGCCGTTCTGCCATGCACCGCCGTGGCGCCGCGAACCGCGTCCCTCGCGGAATCCCCGCTTCATGTCCTTCTGCATGTCCCTGAACTTCTCCTGCTGTTCCGCGGTGAGCTCCTGCATCATTTTCTGCTGCGCGTCGTAGCGAAGCATCGCCTGGCGCACGCGCCGGTCCGCGAGGCCGCGCGTCAGCGTTTCGAATGTCGTCCGGTCGGGATGCTCGCTGCGCCGCATCTCCGCGAGATCCAGGCGCATTTTTTTCATCTCCGCACGTATGTCGATCATTTCCTTCTGCGTCGCGGTGCGCAGCGCTCGCAGGGTTTCCTGCTGCTGCTCGGTGAGGTCGAGTTTTTCGATGTGGTCACGCATGAGGCGGCGGGGACGATCGCCCGGCTGCGCGAAAAGCGGGCCGGCGAAGAGGATGACGAAGAGCAGGGAGAGGATGATTTTTTTCATGACGTTTTTCCTTGCGCGTTGTAAGTGTCCACTGTAGTTTCGTTTCTTGGACGTCGAGGGGAGTCCCGCGGTTTAACACAACCGTAGCAAGGACGTCATCAACAGCGACAGGTCATCATGCCGGAGAATGAAAGGACACACGCGGGACTGCTGCGCACGCTGCGGCCGACACTGCTGCTCGCCCTGCTGCTGCTCTGCGTGGCGGCGGGCATGTTCACATGGACCTCCGTGCTGACCAGTGTCCGTTACGATGCGGAGATCACACCGCCGCAGCTGTACGCCGTCGACGGGGAAGAGGCGGTGCTGCGCCTGCGCGGGGTCAACCGCCTCGGCGGCACCGTCCCGTTCTCCGAGGAACCCTGTCTCGTCGAGATTACCGACGGCGCTGCCCTGGTGACGCTGGAGGCGGACGCCGACAGCATTCGCTGGACGCTGCGCGCACAGGGTGCGGCCGGAACGGTATCCCTGCGCGTCTTCAGCCGCGCCTGGCCTTTCCCCGTATTCGCCTTCCTGCGCATCACCTCCCCGATGGCACGGCTTTCCACGACAGCAAGGAGCATGCATTGAAACGCGTATCGATGATATTCACGGGCGGAACAATCTCGATGACGCTGGATCCGGAGACCGGGGGAGCGGTTCCCTCGCTCTCGGGCGACCAGATCCTCGCGCGTCTCGAAGGCATCGCCGACCTGGCCGACATCCGCTACCGCGAGTTCGGCAAGTTTCCCGGTCCCCACGTCACGCCGCGCATGATGCTCGAGATCGCACGCCTGGCAGCCGAGGAGGCGGCCAGGGAGGACGTGATCGGCGTCATCATCACGCATGGAACCGATACGCTCGAGGAAACCGCCTACTTCCTCGACCTGGCGCTCGAGACCGACAAACCCGTCGTGCTCATCGGTGCCATGCATCATTCGGAGGACCCGGCCTGGGACGGTCCGGCAAACATCCGCGACGCCCTGCTGACCGTGCTGTCGGGCCAGTTCCGCGGACTCGGCGTGCTGACCTGCCTCAGCGGGGAAATCAACGCCGCCAGCGAGGTCACCAAGACGCATACCCTGCAGCGCGATACCTTCATGAGCTTCGACTTCGGTCCGGTGGGACGCATTTTCGAGGGTCGTCCGGTGTACCTGCGGCGTCCCTTCATACACGATCACCTCGGCATGCTCGATCCGGTCGAACCCGTGCACCTGCTCAAATGCTATGCGGGCATGGACGATCACCCCTTCCGCGGCAGCCTCGCACAGGGTGCGCGCGGACTGGTCGTCGAGGCCATGGGGACGGGCAACGTGCCACCCGCCGCATACGACGGCATTCTCGCATTGCTCGATCAGGACGTGCCCGTCGTGCTGGTCTCGCGCTGTCCACGCGGCAGTACCGACGAGGTCTACGGGTATTACGGCGCGGGACGCAACCTGCACCGCGCAGGCGTGATCTTCGCGCGCTACCTCAACGGACAGAAGGCGCGCATCAAACTCATGCTCGCACTGGCCCGCAGCAACGACCTGGCGGAAATCCGCCGCATGTTCGAAGGAAGCTGATCGGAAAATACTGACACCGCACGCGCGGCAGCCGCACGCGCGGCACAGGTACACGGGGCGGGGAAGCGGTGGGATGCGGGGCGGGGAAGCGCTGGGATGCGGGGCGGGAGAGAAAAGAAAACGCGGCCGGGGAGAGCGGCCGCGTGGAAAATCAACGGGAGAACAACATCGATAGGGAGAAAGCCGATGTCAGAACGCACATTTCTGGTACACCTGCTGCCGGGCGGGATCGACCTGTATCATGAGCTTCATGAGTTTGGGGCGGTCCGGGTAGCCTTCGAGCAGTTTGCAGAATTCACTGCTTTTCGCTTCCAGCCACATCGTGAGCACGAGAGAGCGCGAACCCGTGCGTGCGAGGATTTCCGCGATGCCTTCGAGGGCTTTCGCGATGGCGCGCCGCGCGAATTCAGGTTCGCTTTCGAGGAAATCGAGTCCCTCATAGTAATACCAGTACAGTCCCTCGCGGAAGCGCTCGTACTGTGCGTTCATCAATTCGGAGAGAAAGTTCATCCGGCTGTACTGGTTGGACTGTCCCTGCCACTCCGCGGCGTTGCGCGAGCTCTGCGAGCGCTGCGCGATGGTGAGCGCCTTCTGGTAGTAGGGCGATCCGGCCAGCGGCTCGTAGCTGTCGAAGTCCATTCCCAGCGCGAGATACATGTAGAAGTCGAGGAAGCTGGCAATGTCGTTGTACTGGTACTCATCGTGCACGATGGGCTGTCCCTGCAGGTAGCTGAACGACCACTTCGTGTCCATGACGCGGAACATCAGCGAAGTCATCGGTGTGGGACGGCCGTCCTTCCAGATGCGTCGCTGCCCGTCGACCACCACCTGTGCCGTGAAGTCACCGCCGTCGGTACCGGAGAGGAAGTTGATGCTCATGCGCACCGGGATCTGGTCCCCGTAGAACTCCACGTCCGTCCACCGGTGGTTGTTGACGTACTCGTTGACTTTTTGCTCGAACTCGGAAAGGTAGGTTTTCTGCGCGGGCGTCAGGATGTCCATCGTGACCTCGGTGGTCAGCTCGATTTCCTGCGCGCGCAGTGTCGCGGAGATGGAGGCGAGGAGGAGAACGGCGATGAGAAGAAAGCGCATGAGCAGCTTCGTGTTGAAGTGGACAAGGATTCAGCAGGAAAGATAGAAAAAAGGCGACGGGACGGCAAGGCACGGAAAACGGTACCATTATTCTTCCTTCTCGCCGCCGCGTCGGCGCTCCTCGTACCGGGACTCTCCGGTCCCGCGCTGCAGGCGGGGGGAGATCTGCGTCCCCGGGGACCGCGGGTCGTCGCGATGGCGGGAAGCGGGACGGCGCTGCCGGGCAGCCAGGACCTGAATCCGGCGCTGCTGGTCGACGCGTCGCGCGCGGCAGCGCTGTCATGGACCCCGTCGCGCTTCGGACTCTCCGAACTCGCCGATGCCTCCGCCGCCTGGGTGCAGCCCTTCAATAATGTCCTGACCGCGCGGCTGTCGCTGCAGCACACGGGCTTCGAGGCGTACCGCGAGCTGCGTGCCGAGGTCGCGGCTGGACTGCACGCGGCGCCGCGCCTGCGTGTCGGCTGTGCGGCGGCGCTGCAGCATGTCTCCATGGCGCGCCATGGCACTGCGGTGGCGTGGGGAGTGGACATCGCCGCACTGCTCGAACTCGCAGAGGACCTGCGCTGCGCCGCCGTGGCAGAAAACGCGCTGCAGCTGCCGTTCGCCGCCGACGAACGGCTGCCGGTGCGCCTGCGCATCGGACTGGGCTGGGAGACGGGCGCACTGCGCATCGCAGTGGACGTGGAGAAGGAGAGCCGCTTCGCGCTCGCGACCCGCCTCGGCGTCGAGTACGCTTTCGAGGACTGCCTGTTCCTCCGCATGGGAGTCGGCGGCGCGCCGTCAGAGGGCACGGCCGGTTTTGCCCTGCGTACGCGTGGACTGGAGATCGGTTACGCCGTGGCCGTGCATCCCGACCTGGGATGGACGCATACGGCAGGCATTGGATTTCAACCGTGAGGCCTCGTATCTTTCCGTTCACACCGGACGTCGCCGGCAGCAGCGCCCGCGCCATGGCAACCGCGTTGTAGCACCGGCGCTGTCGCACCGGCGAATCAGCGCCCGCGCCGCGGCCGGGCAGCAGCAGCGCAGCGTCCGGAAGCGAGAGCATGCATCACCAGAACGAGGAATGACGGCATGGATTTCAACACCCTGCTTTACACCGAGGACCAGCGCATCGCGGTCATCACGATCAACCGTCCCGACAGGCTCAACGCGCTCAACCATGAAACGCTCACGGAGTTGAAGCATGCCGTGCTCGGCGCCAACGCGAGCGACGCGGTGGACGTCATCGTCATCACCGGTTCCGGGGAAAAGGCTTTCGTCGCCGGCGCCGACATCAAGGAACTCTCCGCGCAGGATGCCGTCCGCGGACAGCGCTTCGCCCTGTTCGGTCAGGACGTGTTTGCCTCCATCGAACAGTCCTCCAAACCCGTCATCGCCGCCGTCAACGGTTTCGCACTCGGCGGCGGCTGCGAACTCTCCCTGGCCTGTCACATCCGCGTCGCCGCGGAGAATGCGAAGTTCGGACAGCCCGAGGTGAATCTCGGTGTCATCCCCGGTTACGGAGGGACGCAGCGCCTCGCCCGCGTCGTCGGCCAGGGACGCGCCGCCGAACTGATCCTGACCGGCGACATGATCGACGCCGCCGAGGCATATCGCATCGGACTCGCGAACAAAACCGCGCCGGTCGGCGAAGCCCTGGCCGTGGCGAAGGAGATGGCGGCGAAAATTGCCGCGAAGGGTCCGGTCGCCGTACGCCTCTCCCTCGAGGCCCTGCGCTGCGTCCCACAGATGGGACTACGCGAAGGACTCGCGACAGAAGCGGCGCTGTTCGGACTTTCCTGCGGTACGGATGATTTCCGGGAGGGCACGACGGCTTTCCTCGAGAAGCGGAAGCCGGAATTCAAGGGGTCATGAGCCGAAACGACAGGGACCGTTCCTACACGGAAGAACACTTTTCCTACGCGTCCGAGGGCGGGAACGAGCAGGATAGCGGGGTGCGCCGGCGACTGTGGATCGCCGGCTCCCTCGTCGTATTGATCATCGTGCTCTTCGTTGCCGACCGCTATGTCACACTGGTGCAGCCCAACATCGAACGCATGCAGACGCGGCGCGACCTGCAGTCCGTCGAAAGTCTCGAAGAGGACGTGCGCAAGGTGCTCGACGACTACGGCGTGCAGCCGGAATGGGTGCGCGAACGCAGCATCGACTTCGATCACCTCGGCCATGTGCGCGACCACTGGCTCGTGCAGGTGCCGCACGATCTTCCCCTGGCCTCGGTCAATCTCGATCTGAAGGAAGCGATAGAGCAGTACGGCGGCAAGGCCTTCGCCGTGGAGAACGCGCGCAAGGCCTATATCGCCCTGCATATCACCTTCCGCGGCATGGTGCGCTACTCCTTGCTGTTCATGCCCACCACGGATGTACATCGTGAGGCGGGCAGGGTGGTTCTGCTCGTCGACGGCATCAGCGACGCGCCGGGCAGCGAGATCGACCGGTATATGGAATCGCGCGAACCCATCGCCTGCATACTCGAACCGGACAAGGACAATATTCCCCTGCATACGCGGCTGCGCAAGATGGAGAAGGAGGTCGTCCTGCATCTCCATTTCAAGCCCGTGAGCGAAAGCGAATCGCGTTTCGAACTCGCGGAGGATCTCAGTGAAAATGACCTCGCCTCCCACCTGCGCTACATCGTCAAAAACTATCCCGGCTGCCGCGCGTATTACCTGACCTCCGAGCGCGCGCTGGGAATGTATTCGCGCATGGTGGACGACATCATGCGCTCGCTCGGCTATCGCAAGCTCGATAGCTCCACGCTATCCTATATCGATCGCGGCTCCCGCGAAGGCGTCATGAGCGCGCGCATGAACGATATCGCCGCCCTTTCCGTGCGCGAAAACGTGTCCGTGGGCGTGGTCGAACTGCGCGACGACATCATGCATTTCCTGACAGCCGAAATGAAACGGCTGCGCAAGAAAGGTTTCGACTTCGTCGGCCTGCGACACGTCTGGGAGGAATGATTATTTGCCCTTGCTCACCTCGGCGGGAACCGCTAGATTGTCGATGAGTACCGCCAATGAAACACCAGGAAAGACAATGAGATACGCCGCCTGCTTCACGCCGGGACTGCTGCTTCTGCTTCTGCTCGCCACCCCGCTCAGGGCGCAGTACGCGACGACTCTGCCGGACGCGTATGCCTCCGGCGCTGCAGATGCTTCCGTCCCCGCAGTCACCTCCGGCGCTGCAGATGCTTCCGTCCCCGCCTTTTCCGCGACCTACGAGCGCGTCTACGCCGGTGGGAAGCCACAGGCGCTGCCCGCACAGGCGCTGCCCGCGCAGGCGCTGCCCGCGCAGGCGCTGCCCGCACTGCTGCCAGGGGAGGTGACGGAGGGACGGAAATCCGCTTTCGTGGCAGTACTCTATTCCCTGGCCCTCCCCGGCATGGGCGAACTCTATGCGGGACGCTTCGACAGGGGGAAATACCCCCTGATTCTCGAGGCGGGACTGTGGCTGGGACTGATCGGCGTCAACTCCTACGGGAACTGGGTCGAGGACGATGCGCGCCTCTTTGCCGTGCAGCACGCCGGCATCAATGCCGCAGGGAAAGAGGACGATTATTTCGTCGATATAGAAAACTACAGCGACCTCTACGATTACAACAATCAGATGCTGGTCGAGCGCAGGCTCGAGGACGTCTACCCCGACGAGAGTGCCTGGCGCTGGGATTGGGACAGCGAGGAGAATCGCCTCGATTACAAGGATCAGCGCATTTTCGCCGATGAACTGCATAATGGCGTCACCTTCTTCGTCCTCGGCATGGTCGCCAACCGCATCTGGAGCGCCATCCAGGCCGAGGAGACCCGCCAGGAAGAGCACATCGAGCTGA
>JAVVFP010000147.1:0-6998 GCA_032250495.1 Bacteroidota bacterium
CTGGTGATTGGCCGGATCGTGGCTGACATTGCCCGTGATGTGCTGCTTCTCGAGTCCACCGATGCGGTGTTCGAAACCGGCCATGCCGGGTACGGCCCAGGGACGCGAGAGATGATCGTCGCGCAGGTAGGGCTTGAAGTTTTCGGGATCCGTGGCGAAGGGAACCGAGATGTCGGGCAGGTCCTCGGCATTCGGCAGTAGCCAGGGTTCGGATCCATTGGCGATGTAGCCGTCGGTGAGAAGGATGACCGGCGTCATATACTTGAGCGCGATGCGCGCAGCCTCGAAGGCGCCGTAAAAACAGCCGGCGGGAGAGCAGGCGGCGATCACCGGCACGGGAGCTTCGCCGTTGCGCCCAAGCACGGCCTGGAAGAGATCGGACTGCTCGGTCTTGGTCGGGAGTCCGGTCGACGGTCCGCCGCGCTGCACGTTGATGATGACCAGCGGCAGCTCAACCATGAGAGCGAGTCCGACGGCCTCGGTTTTCAGCGCCATTCCCGGACCGGAGGTCGTCGTAAAGGCGAGGGAGCCGCCGTAGGATGCGCCGATGGCCGTACAGATGCCGGCGATTTCGTCCTCTGCCTGGAAAGTGCGGAAGTTGAAGCGCTTCAGGTGCGAGAGCTCCTGCAGGATTTCGCTCGCGGGCGTGATCGGGTAGCTGCCGAGGAAGCCCGGGAGTCCGGCCTTCACGCAGGCGGCGGCCATGCCGAGCGCCGTGGCTTCGTTGCCCGTCACGTTGCGGTAGGTGCCGGCCGGCAGTTTCGCCGGGAGCACTTTATACTGCACGCTGAAGGTTTCGGTGATATTGCCGAAGTTGTACCCCGCCTTCAGGGCCTTGGTGTTGGCGTCGGCAACCTTGGGCAATTTGCCGAATTTTTCCTGTATCCAGCCCAGCGTCTGGTCCATGGGACGGTTGTACATCCAGTAGAGCAGTCCGAGAGCAAAGAAATTTTTCGAACGCGTCATTTCCTTTATCGACAGACCGGTGTCCTCGAGCGCCGTGGTCGTCAAGGTGGTGATGGGCACCGGGAAGACCTTGTATCCCTTGAGGGAGCCGTCTTCGAGCGGATTCGTCTCATACTTGGCGAGCTTCAGGTTCTTTGCATCGAAGGCATCGGTGTTGACGATGATATTTCCTCCCTCGTGCAGCAGCTTCAGGTTGACTTTCAGTGCCGCCGGATTCATCGCCACCAGCGTATCGAAACGGTCGCCGGGTGTGTGAATGGACTTGCTGCTGAAGTGGATCTGGAAGCCGGAGACACCGTACAGGGTTCCTGACGGAGCACGGATTTCGGAGGGGTAATCGGGAAAGGTGCTCAGGTCGTTGCCGACCTTCGCCGTGGTGGAGGTGAACTGGTTGCCTGTCAGCTGCATGCCGTCACCAGAGTCACCCGCGAAACGGATGGTTACATCATCGACTTCGACGTAGTCCACCGATTTTGTTTTTTTTCCATCCGCCGTTTCTACTGTTGTTGCCATCTTTGTACCTGATCACTGAACAAATGTCCGATAATATTAAATATAGAATGTCCCCGTGAAGGGGACAACCTATTTATACAGTACAGTATTCTATCCTGGCGGCAAGGCAGGCGGTCAGGATTCGAGACGCACCACCCACACCTTGACTTTCGCCATGACGTTGGTATGCAGCTTGATCCGGACCGTGTAGATGCCGAGCACCTTGATGGGCTCGTCGATTTCGATCTTGCGACGATCGATGTTGAAGCCCTTCTCGGCGAGCTTGTCGGCGATCATTTCCTTGGTGACGGAACCGAAAAGCTTGTCCTCTTCACCGACCTGCATGGGAATGGTGATGGCGCTTTCGTGCTTCTCGAGTTGCGCGGCCAGGGCCTCGGCGTCCTTGAGTTCACGGTTCATTTTCACCTGCAGGCGCTTGCGTTCCTGTTCGAGCACCTGCATGTTGCCCTTTGTCGCGACATATGCCATACCGCGGGGCAGCAGGTAATTTCGGGCGTAACCGTCCTTGACCGTCACGACCTCACCCATGCTGCCAAGGGTCTCGATGTTCTGACGAAGGATTACTTTCATGATTATCTCCAGTCGGGAATCGTTGATTGCTCTCTATTGCTGTTGGGTCAGGAATGCTTTCCTGACGAGGGAACATGTTCTGTATCGAGATTGAAGAAGCTGTCGTCGCCCTCGAAGAGGTCGAACAGTCCGTCATCGTCGTCGCCCCCGAAGCCGGAGGCGTGTTCGTCGAAGCCGTTGCCGTTCTGACGCGGGAACTTGTTGAGGAACTGTATGCGCCGCGCCTTGACCTCGAGAATGCTCCGGGGACTGCCGTCCTCGGTTCGCCAGTTGCGGGTCTGCAGTTCTCCTTCGATCAGTACCGCGCTTCCCTTGCGAAGACGCTGCTCGCAGCTCTCTGCCAGCTTGTTCCAGGCGACGATGCCGATGTAGCAGACGTCCTCCTGCCAGCTGTTGTTCCTGTCCTTATACCGCCTGTTCGATGCAATGGAAAAGTTGACGACGGGTGTATTGTTCGACGTGGTCCGGAATACGGGGTCCTTGGTCAGGTTTCCGACGATCAATACGTAATTCAGTTCCGGCATCTTGAGATCTGCCATCGAGCATCCTCATCGTTTCGTGTTCATCAACATCGCGTCTGACGTCATCGCCACCCTCGGGGCAGGATGATCACTTGTCGGTGGAAGCTTCCTCGCCGTCCGTTTCCTCGGCCTTCTCCTCGGCCTTCTCCTCGGTCTTCTCCTCGGCCTTCGCCTCGGCCTTCGCCTCGGTCTTCTCCTCGGCCTTCTCCTCGGTCTTCTCCTCGGTCTTCGCCTCGGCCTTCGCCTCGGTCTTCTCCTCGGCCTTCTCGGCGGGCTTTGCCTCGGGCTTGTCGGCGGGTTTCGCGTCACCGCCGCTCTTGCCGTCGCGGCTGCGTTCCTGCAGTACGAGGGCGGTGCGGTTGCGCTTGGATTCGAGTTCGCGGGCGTCGAGACTGACGGTCAGGTAGCGCATCACATTCTCGTCCAGCGTGAGAAAGCGCTCGACTTTTTCGATGATGCGGCCTTCGGCCTCGAATTCCATCGAGATGTAGAAGCCATTGTGTTTCTTGGAAATGGGATAGGCGAGACGACGACGGCCAATCTGTTCGATATTGACGATTTCCCCACCGTTTTTCACGATGGTATCCTCGGCCATCTTGACCGTGTTTTCGATCTGTCCATCATCCAACCCGGGGTTGACGATGAACGTGCACTCATAAAAGCGTTTCATGTGAATTGAGCCCTGCGGACTGTGAGACAAAACGGCCCGGCGGCGCAACGGCGCCGCCGAGCAGGGACATTGGATTTCAAAAGAACGGTCTCCGCATTACTTCGCAAGATGCGCTATCAACGGAGCAATCACTAAAGATACGATGGACATCAATTTTATCAAAATGTTCATGGCCGGTCCGGAGGTATCCTTGAACGGATCCCCCACGGTATCGCCGACGACGGTGGCCTTGTGCACGTCGGAATTCTTTCCGCCGAGGTTGCCCATTTCCACCCACTTTTTCGCGTTATCCCATGCGCCGCCGGCATTGGCCATGAACAGCGCCATGAGAACGCCCGTAACGGTCGCGCCGGCGAGCAGGCCGCCGAGCGCCTCGGGACCGAGGATGAAACCGACGAGCACCGGCGCGATCACGGCCGTGAGTCCGGGAAGTATCATCTCACGCAGCGCCGCCTTGGTGGAAATATCCACGCAGCGCGCCGCGTCGGGTTTGGCGGTGCCTTCCATGAGTCCGGGGATTTCCCTGAACTGGCGGCGGACTTCCTCGACCATGCTGAAGGCGGCCTTGCCGACCGAGGTCATGGTCATGGCGGCGATGGCGAAGGGCAGCACGCCGCCGAGCAGCAGTCCGATCACCGTCGTATGGTCCAGGAGGTTGATGGCGAAGATGGCGTCCTTGCCCATGGCCACGTTGATGGTGGTCGAGTAGGCGGTAAACAGCGCGAGCGCGGTGAGGGCGGCCGAACCGATGGCGAAGCCCTTGCCCATCGCGGCGGTGGTATTGCCGAGGGAGTCGAGCGTATCGGTGATTTTCCGCACGTCCTTCCCGAGCATGGCCATTTCCGAGATGCCGCCGGCGTTGTCGGCGATCGGGCCGTAGGCGTCCACCGACATGGTGATGCCCACGGTGGCGAGCATGCCGACGGCGGAGATGGCGATGCCGTAGATGCCCGCGGTCTCGAAGGAGACGAAGATGGCGAGCACGATGAGCAGTATGGGGCCGATGACGCTTTCCATGCCGACGGCCAGGCCGCTGATGATGTTGGTGGCCACGCCCGAGCGACTGGAGTCCGCGATGCGGCGCACCGGCTTTCCGCCGGTGTAGTACTCGGTGACGAAGCCGATGAGCAGTCCGGCGACGGCGCCGGCGAGCAGCGGCCAGAAATAGTTGACCGGGATGTCCATCATGCCCATGACGATGTACGAGGCGATGAGCATCAGGACGAGGGCGATAATGGTGGAGTAGCGCAGCGCGGCGGCCGGATTCGCGGAAGCGAACACGCGGATGGACGCGATGCCCAGCAGCGAGGCGAGCAGTCCGATCGTGGCGATTACCAGGGGCAGCGCCATGAAGGTCACTCCCATGGTGGTCGCGGCCGCGATGGCGATCGAAGCGATGATGGAACCGACATAGGATTCGAAGATATCCGCGCCCATGCCGGCGACGTCGCCGACATTGTCGCCGACATTGTCCGCGATCACCGCGGGATTGCGGGGGTCGTCTTCAGGGATGCCCGCTTCGACCTTGCCGACGAGGTCGGCGCCGACGTCAGCGGCCTTGGTGTAAATGCCACCGCCGACGCGCGCGAACAGCGCGATGGAGCTGGCACCCATGGCGAAACCGCTGAGCACTTCCGCGCTGTCGCCGAGTCCGAAGATGACGAAGAAAATGCCCACGCCGATCAGTCCGAGGGAGGCGACGGACAATCCCATGACCGAGCCGCCGAGAAAGGACACGACGAGCGCCCGCGCCTGTCCCGAACTGCGGGCGGCTTCACTGGTGCGCACGTTGGCCTTGGTCGCGGACATCATGCCGAGAAAACCGGCGAGTACCGAGCAGATCGCACCCGAGAGGAAAGCGATCGCGGTGTACATTCCTATGAAGGCGAAGAGCAGGACGAAGACGACGACAACGAATATGGACAGGACTTTGTATTCACTTTTGAGAAATGCCATTGCGCCGACATGGATCTGTTGGGCGATGTCGCGCATGACATCGGTGCCCTCCGGCTGGCGCTTGATCGAAGCGTAGATCGCCAGCGCGATGAGCAGACCGACGGCCCCGATCACGGGCGGCCAGTATCCCAGTGAACCCAATTCACTCATAATGAATCCTGAAGTTGTGTTGGTGGAGTGTTGAAGATATTCATCGCTTTCTCGAAGCCAATATCCATGACCGTGCGCAGCGCGTCGGCAGCGCGTTCTGTCATGGCGTTGGCAAGGGGGATTTCAGTTTCTTCGAACGGACTCAAGACGTATGCTGCAAGATCAGTTGCTTCGGGAGAAAAATCAACCCCGCAGCGCAGCCGCGGGATGTCTTCCGTACCGAGATGGTAGATGACGGAGGCCAGACCGTTGTGTCCCCCGTCACTGCCTCTCCTGCGAAGGCGCAGGTGGCCAAGGGGCAATTGTATCTCGTCATAAACCACAATCATCTCGGAAGGGTTCAATCCGAGATGATCGACGAGTACGGCGGCGGCTTCGCCGCTGTTGTTCATCCAGGTCCAGGGCTTGCAGAGCGTCACCGTCCAATCCTTGTAACGGCCCGCGGCCCGGTAGTGGTTGACATCAAAGAAAGACTCGCGAATGTTCAACGCATCCGCGAGTCGATCGATGACATGAAAACCGACGTTGTGCCTGGTCTGCGCGTAACGGTCGCCGGGATTCCCGAGACCGATCACGCATATCCGTTTTTCCACCGCTTCTTCCCGCGCGGACACTTCCTGCGGAACGGCGGCTGTGGCATCGGACGTCAAAACGCTCAGGCTTCCTCTTCCTCGTCCTTGCCCTTCGCGATGACTTCGGGCTCGGTATCCTCACCCGCCTCTTCTTCCTCACCCTCGGTCTCTTCCTCGACGCGGGCATGCGCGACGATGGCGACCGCCTGGGCGGGATCACTCAGAAGCGTGACGCCCTCGACCGTCAGGTCGCCGACAGTGAGCGTCTCGCCCGCTTCGAGATGGGTGATGTCGACGGAAATATGCTCGGGAAGATCCTTCGGCATGCACTCGATTGCGACTTTCTGCATGATCTGGGTGAGCACGCCGCCCGCCTTGACGCCGACGGGGATGCCCTCGAGGGAGACGGGAACTTCGAAGGTGATGACCTGGCCCTTGATCAGGCCCATGAGATCGAAATGCACCACCTTGTCGGTGATGGGATCGAACTGCACGTCGCGCAACATGCACATTTCTGTGCTGCCGTCGCTGAGCTCGAGACTGACGATGCGCGTCTCCGCCGTATAGATCAGCGGACGCAGATCGAGGGCTTCGACTTCAATGGGAATGTTCTTCTCGTTCTTGAGATAGAACACGCCGGGCACCTTCCCTTCATTCCGCGCCTTGTTCGCATCTGCACGACCCTTGTAATCCCGGATCTGCGCTTTGAGGATGATTTCTGCCACGGTGTTACTCCTGAATAAACGTGTATCAATTACATGAGTTTGTCTTTGTCAACATCGAAGAGAGAGCTGATGGACTGATGCAGGTGCGTGCGCTTGATCGCCTCGGCGAACAGGCCCGCCACGCTCTCGATACGGATCAGCCCGGTCTCTTCCATTTCCCTGCGCAGCGGAATGGTGTCGGTGACCGTCACCTGCGTCACGCCGGATTCGCGGATCTTCTGCGGCGCCTGTCCCGAAAACACCGGGTGCGTGCAGGCGCCGTACACTGCCTCGGCACCGGAGGCGACCAGGGCCTTGACCGCACTGGCGAAGGTGCCGCCGGTGTCGATCATGTCGTCGACCAGCAGGACGTTAC
>JAVVFP010000148.1:0-6989 GCA_032250495.1 Bacteroidota bacterium
GATCGGGACCGATCAGCCCGCGAGTACATTCGACGTCAAGGGCAATGCTTCGATCGGAAGCAACTATGCGGGCGACATCGAAGCGCCTGAGAACGGTCTCATCGTCGAAGGCGCCGTCGGTATCGGCGAGCCGAATCCGACGGCGGAACTGGAAGTGGCCGGCGAGCTCATCGTCGGTGAGCATTTCACTGGCGTCAATCTGCCGCCGCTCAACGGCGCCCTGATCGAAGGACGCGTGGGTATCGGTACTGCCGGACCGGGCAGTATGCTCAGCGTCAGCGGGGGACTCGCCGTGGGTGACAAGTTCGCCGAGAACGAGGCCCCGACCGACGGTGCGGCCATAGAAGGCAAGGTCGGCATCGGCACGACCATCCCGAAGAGCTGGCTGGGTGTGGCGGGCAACACTTCGATCGGTGCGGAATACGCGCGCTCGTTCGATGCGCCGTCCAACGGACTCCTCGTGCAGGGCGATGTCGGCTTCGGAACGCCGACCCCGCTGAGCCGTCTCGGTGTCGCCGGCAACGTCAGCATCGGCAGCACCTACGCCGGGAGCTATCCCGCACCGGAAGACGGCATGATCGTCGAAGGTCCGATCTGGTCGGGCGTGTTCGAATCCGAATATGCCTTCCATGTACTCGGTAACAGCTACCTCGACGGCACGGCCGAGATCACCGGCAACACCAAGGTGGGTGGAACGCTGGATATCGACGGCGTGACCACCATTCATGACCTCACCGACGTTCCTGTCATCCCCGACATCTATTCCATCAGTGAAGCCAACTTTCTCGGCAGTTTCCGCACCAGGGGCGGCGCCGGCGTGGAAAAGAATCTGAACGTCGGCAGGGATCTCGGCGTGGGCTACGACGCCTACGTCGGACGTAATCTGAAAGTGGGCGGAAGCGCCACGTTCAAGAACCTGATCGTGGAGAACTACGCGGATATCGGCCGCAACCCCGATCCGACCTATGACAGCCTGCTCAATCCCATGCCGATCGCACCGATCACCCTGATCAACAAGGGCGAGACCGTGCTCGAAGGACTGACGAAAATCACCAACGCCACGGAGTCGACCGGCAGCAGCAACGGCGCACTGGTGGTGGACGGCGGCGTCGGAATAAAGAAGCGCCTGAACGTCGGCGGACAGACCATTCTCGATTATTCGAACGGTCCGTCGATCAGCGCCTCGAGCCAGGCGTCGCATCCGCTGTATGTCAAGGGCAAGAACCAGGGCATCGCGGTGCGCCTCAACACCAGCGCGAACAAGAACAACCAGTACATGGGCTTCTGGGACAACGGCGGGAAGCGTGGCAGCATCAAGGCTGAGACGCAGTCCGAGCGCCTGCTCAGTCTCGACTACATTCTCATGACGCTGCAGCATGTCTTCGACGTCAGCGATGCGGCCGTTGAACTGATCTCAGAGGTGACGGACTTCCGCGTCGGCGTCGGCCTCGGTGCCGTGACCGTGACACCCGGCGTCTCGAAAATCGCCTACGCGACGGCGAAAATCATCCTGCTGGCCATACAGGTGGGAGTCGAGCAGTCGACGTACATCCAGGACTTCGGCGTGGCGTACAATTCGGGCAACGCGGATTACGCCGAGTGGCTCGAGCGCGCCGATCCTTCCGAGAAGTTCGTGTTCGGCGACATCGTCGGCGTGCACGCGGGGAAGATCAGCAGGACCATCAACGAAGGCGACATGGTCATGGTCATCTCCAAGTCCCCGATCGTCCTCGGGAATACGCCGCCTGAAGGCAGTGAGCATCTTTACGAGATGTGCGCCTTCCTCGGCCAGGTCCCGGTCAAGACCGTCGGTCCCGTCAATCCCGGCGACTACATCCTTCCTTCCGGACGCAACAATGGCGTCGGCTACGCGGTCGCACCCGCGGACCTGACCGCCGAGCAGAGCGCCCGCGTGGTCGGTGTGTCCTGGGGCTCGCTTGCGGACGGTGTTCCGGGCTACGTCAACGTGGCAGTGGGCATGCCCGTGAAGTCGAGCGTGGACGTCCTGCGCCGCCAGCAGGAAACCATCGCGACGATGCAGACGCGCGTCGACGCGATGGCAAGCGTGCTGCGTGAACTCGTACCGGATTTCGACGAGCGCATGGCGCGCTTCGGTGTGACCGTGGACGAGGACCAGGCATCGGCCGCACAGCCGGATGCCGCGGCACCTGCCACGACGGTCACCGTCCCGGTGGATCCCGCGCCGGGTCAGCGTGAGCCGAACCCGGACCTGATCACCGAGGACGTGTTCTCGCAGGCCATCGGCATCGCCCGGTCGGAACTGCGCGGCATCGGCAGAAACCCCGAGAACGTCGCGCTGCTTTCGCAGCTCGAAAACAACCCGTCCTTCCGGACCGCGTACCTGCAGGCACTGAGGAACATGGTCCGCAGTGGCGGCGATCGCGAGGAACTCGAGCGCCTGATGAAAACCGTCGAATAAGTCGTCGGCATCAGCAGAACAGGGCGGGGATTCGTTTCGGCGGATCCCCGCTTTTTTTTCAGGGTTTCGAGGGGAGGCGCAGCACGAAGGTGTTGCCTTTCGGCGTGTTGGCCTCAGACCACACCGCGCCGCCATGGGCGCGCGCGATGCGTTCGGCGATGGCGAGTCCAAGCCCGTGTCCCCGCCGCGCCGCATGCGTGCGCTGCACCGAGCGTTTGAATATGATGACACGGTCCTCCTCGGGGATGCTGTCCCCGAAATCACTGACACGGATCTCCGTGGCGCCATCACGGTGTGCGGCGTCGATCACGATACGTTGTCCGCCCGTCGCATGCTTGATCGCATTGCTGATATAATTCTTGATCACTTCCACGATCACCGGATTCGCATGGACGGTCATGCCGGGATCCACCTGCACGTCGAGATCTATACCGGCATCCGCGAGCTCTCCCTCGAATTCCTCCCTCGCGGTGTCGACCAGGTCGCGGAGCGGCAGCTGTTCCCTGGGTATGGTTTCGAACACGGTGGCCTGGCTCAGCGTCCGGGCATTCTCGATGATGTCGATCAGGCGGCCGCTGCTGCGATATACGATATCGAGCAGCTCGTTGTCCGGGCCGTCCTCCCTGAGGAGGGCGGCGGAGTTGCGGATGGTTCCCGCGGGATTCGACAGGTCATGCGTGATGATGTCGAGCAGCAGTTCCTTGATGGCGTTGGATTCGGCGAGCTTGTCGGATTTCTCCTCTATCACGCGCTTCTGTTCCTCGAGCATGTGATGTGCGGCGAGACGTCGTTTCCGGCTGCGATACTGGAGAAACAGCATGGCGAGCGCGAGCAGGACGACCACGGATATGGCGAACACCGTGATACGCTGCCGCTCGATGGTGAGTTCGTGGTATTCGAGATCATCACGCAGTCGCGCATTCTCTGCTTCCTGCCTGTCGGCATTGTAGCGGAGCTGCGTTTCCTGCATCTGCGCATGCGTTTTCCGGCTGAAGAGACTGTCCTGCAGCGCGTGCGCCTGCTGCAGGTGGCGCAGGGCAAGGGAGGGATTATTCTGCGCTTCGGCGACGGCACTCAATCCGCGGTGCACTTCCAGCTCTTCGCGACGGAGTCCACGGCGCTTCAGGTCCGGCAGCACCGCGTCGAAGATGGATTGTGCCGCTGCGAGACGCCCCTCTTCCAGGCGCAGTTTCGCCAGGCCCATCTGGTTGATGATGATGCCGTAGGCGAGGCCGAATTCGCGCGAAAGGCGCATGCTCTCCCTGAACATGGATTCGGCATGCGGAAGCTCGCCTTCCCGTAAGGCGAGATTTCCCAGGTTGTAGTAATTCTGTGCGCGTTGCGCGCCGAGATCGAACCTTTCCGCGATATGGAGCGAGCGCAGATAGGATGTGCGCGCACTGTCGTACTCGCCCTTCTCCTTGTATGCGACGCCGAGGTTGGCATAATGCGTGGCCAGGGGAAGAAGTTTTCCCGCCACGAGATCGTGTTCAACGGACAGCAGGTAGAAGCGGATCGCCTGGTCCTGCTGTCCGAGCACGCTGTACTCCCCGGCGATGTTGTCATAGATCGTGGCCTGTACCTCCGCCATCCCCATCGTCTCGAACAGCGTGGCTGCGCGAAGATAATCATCGATGGCACGGGAGTAATCCCCGCGTCCGCTGTAGACATTCCCCCGGTTCGCATGCACCTTGGCGAGCAGCAGGCTGTCGGAGCTCTCGTCGATCCATGCCATGGCCCGGTCGTACTCGACCAGCGCGCTGTCGTGCTGCAGGTTTTCATAGTGCAGGATGGCGCGCAGGATATGCGCTTCGGCGATCGCCGACCTGTCTTCGAGCGCGTAGCCTGCCTCCATTGCGCGGAGACAGAGCAGGCGGGCGGAATCGGGCGCATCGATATCGCGATAAATGATGGAGAGCGTGCGTTCGAAGCCGGTACGTTGCCGTGGGAGCTGCAGGGAGTCCGCAACATGGTATGCCCGCCAGGCGAGTTGCAGGGCAGCGCGCGGCGCACTCGTATACGCTTCCCTGATGCGCCGGTCCACGGCGGAGAGTACCTCGCGCGCATCATTGTCCGCTCCCGTACGCGACGCGTCGCTCGCACCGTCCCTTTCGCACGCGCACAGCAGCAGTCCTGCCGCGAAGGACAGCAGGGAGAACACACGTCGTATCGATGGGGGGCAGAAGTCAGCGTGCATACCATGGTTACCATTTTGGCGCGCTACCACCGCTTACAACATAGGGGCTTTTGGTCTTCAATGCAACGGGGGGAGCTGCGCGCAGAGCAGGTACAGTCCCGGACGCTCCTCCGCGTGCAGGACGTGGTACCCGCAGCGCTGCAGCGTGGCGGACAGCGCGTCCATCGGCGGCAGGAGGTCGTGCGCAACCGCCCGTCCGGCGTCGCTGTGCAGGGCGTTGAGCTCGGTGTGATCCATCAGGTGCAGTATGCACAGCTTTCCACCCGGCCGCAGTACGCGCCGGAATTCCGCGAGCGCGCGGTCGGGGGTGTCGAAATGGGGGTACACGCTGAAGCAATGCACGGTGGCGACGGAGGCGTCGCGCAGGGACAGTCGCTGCGCGTCGCAGCGCAGGAAATGCACGCCGCGTGCGCCCGCGTACCGTGTCCACGCCGACTGCAGCATGGCGCCTGAAATCTCGCAGGCGTGGATTGCGCGACATCCCGCCGCGAGAAGATGCGGGATGAGTATGCCCGTGCCGGTGCCGACGTCGAGCACGGGACCGGTGACGGGCAGAACGCCGGCGGAGAACAGTTCCGCGAGCCGTGCACTGCGCGCTTCCTCGTCGCGCATCCATCGCGGTGCGACATCGTCGAAAAACAGCTGCTTCTCCGGGTTTGTCCTCATCACCGGAGCTCCGTGACGCGCTGTGGCGCCAGGTGGGGATAGCGGGTTTCGATGATTTTCAGCGTGGGAGGAAGCACGAGCAGGTGGAGGATGACGCCGGGGAGGCCGGCCACGACCATGGTCGGACCGAGCAGGGGGTGCTGCACTCCGGCGAGAAGGGTCACGGTCTCGAGTATGGCGAGCAGCAGCAGGCGGTCGATGAGCAAGGCAACGGCGGCCGCGGCAAGGACCGGCCAGCGGAGAGATCGCCGCAGGAAAGCAGCGGCGCCTGCGGTCACGGGAAGTTCGATCAGCAGCAGGGGCAGGACCGGTGGGGACAGCGGGGGCATGCCTGTCAGCAGCCAGGAAAGCAGCGGCGTGAGCGTCGCGGTCACGAGGGCGAGGCGCAGCGGCAGCAGCAGTCCTGCGGCCAGAACCGGCAGGAACATCGGGAGAAAGGCGGCGCCCAGTCCGAGCGCGTGGAAGAGCTGGGGGAGCAGCACGCCCAGTGCCGTGAACACGGCGGCCAGGGGCAGGCGGCGCAGCTCCTCCTCGCGCAGCGCGGCGGCACGGTCCTCAGCGGTCCAGCGCATAGCGCACTCCGGCGAAGTAATGGGCGCCCGGCGCAGGGTAGCCCGGGAGAACGGCATAATGCCTGTCGAGTACGTTCCGGCCTTTCACATACACCTCGATATGGGGAAAGCGCCAGCCTGCCGTGACGTCCAGCACGTGGTAATCCGGCATCGGCAGCATTTTGTCGTTGCCCGCGTGCAGTCCCTGCACGTACTGTCCTGCAAGCGAAAGCTGGGCGGCGCCCCATGCGCCCAGCAGCATGTACTTGCACTGCTGCGCGGGATTGAAGGCGGTCAGGCGGCCGGCATCGAGTGTGCTCCAGGCCAGTTGCAGCTGCAGGGAGGAGAAGATGCGATAGCGCAGCCGGGCTTCCGCCCCGCGCAGCGACTCGTCGAGCGCATTTTCGAAACGCACGGGTGGCGGCGGGACCGGCAGCGGAAGCGCCGTGATCATATCTTCGGCGTCCGTGCGATAGAGGGCGGCGCGCAGTGATCCCCGGGGAAACACGTATTCCACGCCGGCCTCGTAGCCGCGACTTCGCTCCGCGGAGAGGCTGCTGTTGGAAGAGGGGAAGAGGTAGAGCTCGCGCAGGGTGGGATGCCGGAAGCCGCTCTGCATGCTGGCGTAAATCCGCAGTCCTGCGACCGGCGTGAGGCTCATGCCCAGGTTCGGTGCGAGGTCGTGGAGGCCGAGGCTGTGCTGCTGATAGCGCAGTCCAGCGCGGACATGAAGGAAGGGGACGGGACTGTACATTCCCACGGCGTAGACGCCGGCGGTGGTCAGCAGGTGTTCGACGTCGTCGAGATTCGCCTGTCCCCCGTAATGCAGCACCTCTCCACCCGTCGCGACACTGAAGGTCCGGCCCGCCTGGTATTGCTGGTAGGTGGACGCGCCGATGCTCCGGTCGTCGCTTTCGAAGCCGTCGTAGAATGCGTGCCGTCCCGCATTGAAGAACAGCTGCGAGGATCCGCGCAGCCGCCGGCCGCTGTTCTCGGCGATGAGCTGTCCCATGCCCCGCCGGATGTCCGCGTACGTGCCGAGTCCGGCCTCATCGGAGCTGCGCGTGGGATCATCATAACGGGAGGGGGCGTAACGCGCCCGTGCCGACAGTTTCCATGCCGGCGAGAGGCGCCA
>JAVVFP010000149.1:0-6939 GCA_032250495.1 Bacteroidota bacterium
GCATGTCCCAGGAGTTCGAAGGCGGCGAAATGGGTCAATTCGACACCGTGCTTGAAAACCAGCGTGGTCTCGAGACCGCCGTCCGACAGGTAATATGTTTCGCGGAATGGGGATGATTTGAGAGTCTGTGTGGTCATGATGCACTCCTTTCGTGAATACGGATGGATAAATGATTCACCCGTATTGCGTAAGGAGAGACCTCACACCGTGAGTTTCAGTCCGTCTCCCACCTCACATCATGTTCCGGAGCGTATTCGCAGAATATGCCTGTTCGAATCGACATGTCCAGGTGTCTCCCGAGCGCCGGATGTCCGTCGCCTATCAACTCCATGGCGCTGCGGAGCCTCCAGGTAACCGCAGTGCGACATTTCTCCACCGTCCCTGAGACCCTTCGATTCCGGCCGCCCTTGCCGACGCTGCGGGAGAGGTGTGCGATGATGTCGTCGTATTCCCGCTGCAATCGCTCGATCTCCTGCGCATCGGCCAGCGCCGTTGCCTGCGCGATATCCTCCTCCAGGTCCGCAATGCGTCGCCTGTATTCATCCCGGGCCCTGTCGTCAATGACTTCTTCCCCTTTCTCGATGGTTCTCGCGGACATCAGGTCCGTGCAATGCAGTTCATGATGTGGACGTGCGAGCAGGCGGACGAGATCGTGGAAACCCTTGCGATCCGGGAACTGTGCCTCTACTCCATCATAGCGGACGGTCCATATCTTGCCGTGCCTGTGGAATGCATTTCCTTTCTCCTCTGCCGTTGAAGGACGATCCGGGGAATGCTCCACCGCGGTGCCACTGCTCATGAATTCCCAGAACGGTCGAAGCTGCGTCTCACCGCGATACGGGTTGACATCGATCATCCACTGCAGCGCGGTCGCATCATCGGCGGGCACGCCCCCGTTGATGCGCTCGGAAAACTGCCGCACGTAGAGATCCCAGCGCTCCCGCATCCCCTCGGTATCTCCACGGAGATAGTGTGCCGCAGCTTCAAACGCGGGGAAATCCACCCATCCTCCGCCGACGTCCCGCTGCCGGGCCAGGTCCGAGGCCGTATCGAACTCCCCGAGTTCGAAGTGGATGAAGGTACCGCTGGTGATGGTTGCCGATTCAGCCGAGGGATTGATCCGGCGCATGCGCAGCCAGAGATCTCGCGCCTCCCTCGCATGGCCGAGATAGACGAGTCCGACGGCGATGACGATGAGCGTTTCCGGGTCGCTCGCGTTGATCCGAAGGGATTTCCTGAGGAAATGCTCCGCCTTCTCGTATTCCGCATTGTAGAGGTAAATCCGTCCGATGATCGCGTTGCTCACATGATCCCATGGGTCCAGTTCCAGGGCTTTCCACGCCCAGTCGAAGGCACCGCTGCGGCTCACGTCCCATCTGCTCCACAGCTGACAGCTCCACTCGTTGAAATAGCTGAGAGACATACCGGTGTATGCGCGTGCATACCGCGGATCCTCCTTCATCGCACGCGTAAAAAACTCCCTCGCACGCTGATTTCCCTCCTCGGTCGCTTTCTTCAGTTCGCGGTATCCCTGCAGCCAGCATTCATATACACGCAGACTGGTGCCGGGACGTGCGTGGAGATCTGCGAGCAGGTCCTCATCGACAAACTGCTGCAGCGATCCGGCGATGCGTTGCACCATGGCATCCTGCATGCGGAAGAGTTCATCCAGGGAACCCGTGAAGCGCTCCGCCCAAACGACGCGCTTGTCCCTGCCGTGGAGCAGTTGCAGGTTGATGCGCAGCATGCCGCTGTCGAACTGCGCCGTCCCGCGTACCTGGTAGTCACTCGTACGGGCGGGGATGGCACTGCCTTCGGAATTCCCGTCCGGCGACAGATGCCTGGCCGTATCGTAAGAAAGAATCTGGAATGGACGGAATCGGGAAAGGTCGGTGATCAGGTCCATCACCACCCCCTGGCAGAACATTTCCACCCGTGGATCATCGGTCAGCAGCTCAAACGGGAGAACGTCGAGGCTTATGTGTTTTTCAATACGTTGCTGAGACATTGCATGTATTATAATCCAGCCGTATTCTCAATGCAAGCATGTTTGCCGGACGGTAACCGCTGCGCAGGGAACCGATGTATCATGGAGTTGCGGACTCGCTCCTTGTCGAAACGGAATGGAAGGTCCTTTCTCATCGCTGCGGAGTTTATATGGAAAATTCCGGAATATCTCATCGCTGCGGAATTATTCTTCACTGGTGGCAAATAATTCGCCGGGGAAGAATTAATCCCGACGGGTGGAGCATATTTCTCGGACGCTCTGTCCTCGCGGTGCTTCTGTGCGCGCTCATGTTCTCCGCCTGCAGCGAAGGCGTCTCACCAGACACCGCACCGATGATCGACGTGGTGCTGACCGAGGGACGATACAGCATGCACGCGGCGCTTGTCAACAGGGGCCAGGAGACGTATACCATCGTGCTCCCCGGCGACGGCAGCGTCGACCATATGCGCACGCCCTGCATCGGATGGTCGGTCATTCAACGGTCGCCGGATACGGGCGCAGAGGGAGGGATGTTCGGCCGGTCGCATCCGCTGGAGACGCCGCGGATTCGCCGGCTGCGCTGCGGCAACATCAATGCCCTGCGCCCGGAGGAAGTGGTTGTCCTCGCCCCGGGCGACAGCTGCGATCTCGGGGCATGGATAGAGCCGCATCTCATTCAGCCGGACACGAGCGGGACCTTTGAGGTCGTGTTCTACTACGAGAATCGGCCGCAGATGGAATGGACGGGCGCTCCTCTCGGGCCACATGATCCCGCAGCGATGAAGGCCGTGCGCGGCAGCACGCCGCTCAAGGCGAGAAGCAATCCGGTGACGGTCACGTTCTGAATTTCCGCTGTGGGAAGCAGATATGCATTTTTCGCGAAATTCCGTATCTTATCTTCGTCCCATCAATGAAATGTGTTTTAAGAATTCGTACAGGTATTCGTGCGGTGTAGCCGTCTGAAGGCCTGACTTCATTCGATGCGGTGTCAGCTGTCTGCAGGGCCCTCAATTGCAGGAACGCGCATCATTGTTCGAGGAGGAGTTACCATGGTGGAAGAGGATGCCGCGACAGGGGAAGAATCCGTGCAGTCGGTCGGACGCGAATATCCCCTGATTCGGCTTACCGGACTGAGCGATTCCGAGGCGAAGGGACAGGACGATCTGCCACTGATGTACAGGCGACTGGCTGAGGTCGAAGAAGCGGCGCAGCGGTTTGCGCACAATCCGCGCTTTACCCGTGGTGTGCTCGAGCACACTGCGCACGCGCGGAAGCTTTTGACGGGAGCGAGCGCGAACGAGGCGATCGCCGAGATGAACCGCGCTGTCTCGTTGATCAACCGGGCCATCATCTCCGAGGAGACGCGGGATGTCCGCTGGCGCATTTTTTTCGTGAGCCTGGTGTGGTTCGCTGCCCTGCTCGGAATGGAATACGGTTTCCGATCCATGGCCGATTCGGAACTTTCGCTCGGGAAGTTTCTTCCCGACCTGTACCAGTATCTCTGGATGGGCATGCTCGGAGGTGTGACCGCATCGTGGTGGGGCATGGTGCGGCACGCGCGCAGCCTGTCCTTCGATCCCTCCTACGCGACCTGGTACATGCTCAAACCCGCGATGGGAGCGATCACTGGCGGCATTGCCGTGCTCCTCATCCAGATGCTCCTTCTCGCGATATCCCGTGAGGGAGTAATCGACCATAATCATTTCCTCCTCATCTTTGCCTTTCTCGCGGGATTTGCCGAGCGTTCCTCCATGCGCCTGATCGACAGGGTCATGGCTGCGCTCTTCGGTGCCAACAGCAAGTCGAACGACAAATCGACCGATCATGTACCCCCGCGGGGATACTAGCCGAGACGTGCATATGCGGCGCTGTCAAGGGTGAATGCGGAATGGTGGATGTGATTTCCCCACGTGACTCCCTGGAGCCCGGTTTCCCCGCACATGAATTCAACGCTGTTCGTTGCTTCGTCCGGGAATCATCCTCTTGATCGATCGTCTGATGCCGGGGGAGAGGGTGTCGAGATACCAGTCCTGCGTCAGCGCCGTGAGCTCGTTCTGCAGTTCAGGGTATTTCTCTGCCGTTTTCACGATGAACCTGAATGCGGTGAATCGTACGGAAGGCGATTTCGCAATGTCCTCCCACATCGTCATGCACACATCGAACAGGCGCGCTTCCTGTGCTTCGCTGAGTTCCATGCGGAGAAGGATTTTCAGGAATTCCCGCTGGTGGCCGTCCGCTCGCTCCGGTATCGTGCGAATGATGGTATTGATATGCTTTCTCACGCGCGCGTCGTTCTTTTCCATGCAGTCGAAGAGCAGCCACGCCGCCCGCCAGGCATAGGGCTGCTCGTCGGACAGGGCGAGCGTGATCGCCTCGCCGAAGTGCTCGGGGTGAGTTGCGAGAAAGGTGACCATCTCGTCTTTGTAGGCATGTGTCAGGATATGCTGCAGTTCCGTCATCGCCGTCGTGCGTTGTTTCTGTCCGGAGCAAACTATTGCACCCGCGTCTTACAGGCAACCCCCTCCTATACCGGAATCCGCCGGGGAGGAATGCGCCCTCCGGGGACCATCTGCCGCCCCTGCAGGATTTGCTCGAGACGCTGAAAAAGGATGCGGACTCCGATACCGAGTGACCGGGAAGTGACTGCTGCGGATTGAACTCGGGTGCAATTCCGTCTCAGGGACGTCACATTCACATGGCTGACTGGGTTGCCAATTTCGCTGAAATTGCTGATGTTGTCCTTAACTGCTGAAATGGAAACTAGCAGGGTGGAGGACACAATGCCTGGATACACATTTCGTATGATATTCACCGTGGCTCTCGCCGCAATCTCCTTTTCGATCTGTTATGGGCAGGGAGCTGCGGGAGTCACCTACGACATTGATTCCACATTCGTGCCTACGGTTGAGGCGGGGCAGACGCTGCATCTGACACTGCGGGCACGTGATGAACGAGATAGCACGGTCGAGAACTGGGACAGCGTCGGCAAGGACGTGAATCTCACTATTCGCGGTTCGCTGGCGGAAACCGATACGAGCACGCGGTCATGGAACCGCCGCTCACGTGCCTTTTCGTGGATTCACATTACGGTGGGAACTGACGCGCTGCCACTCGATTCGATCGGTGTTTCGGAACCCACACCGCTGCTGTATTACACGATCCCAAAGGAGGTGTTCGTCAGGGGACATGCGACTCTTTCTTTCACACAGAGCCGAGCGGACACTGGTATCGTTCTTTCCCTCTCTCCGCGCTGGAGTTTCCTCACGCAGGAGTCCCCGCCGCTGGACTTCACGCCCGGGCCTCCAGAGAATTTCCTTGTCGAAATCACGAGCCAGACAGGGAACGTGAACGAGGTGTACCTGCTGACACGCTACGAGGTTGTGGTGACACAGCGGGACCGGTATCTTAATCCACTGCCGGACAGCACGATATCTGTTCAGTTGACCGCTCGCTTCCCGACGGAATTCGATCAGAATATGCCGGGACTTGACAACGTATTTGACGATCCCGTACCAGTACATGGACCGACATCATTTATTGTTGCGTCCCGGGCTGCGCGTCCGGACACCATTTACTGGCAGAACCGGGAGAAACAGTGGATCATTGCCCGATCCATTTCTGACTCCGTGATCAGCGGGCGAAGCGCCCCGTACGCCATCCTCAACCATCCACCGAATCCTTTTTCACTGCTTGCACCGGAAGATGAAACACTCTTCAAACTGCGACAATCGACGACGGAGGAGGTGTTCTCATGGGAAGAAGCCCAGCCACGAGATCCCGTGCACAACATCCGCATTTCCCGCTTCGATACTGCGTGGACATACTCAGATGAGGTGAGGTATGGCGTCCGTGTTCTCGATGCCCTCACGCTGACGCGGTCCGTGTTGGTGGAGAGTGACGAACATGGTGAAGCGCCTCGATGGACGGCGACGCACAAAGCGCTGAAGGACATCCTCGATCAGCTGAGCAGATTTCATTCACCGCAAGAGGAGGAGATGGTGTGGCTCGTCGAGGCCACAGACGGACTGTATACGATCTGGTCGCGACCTTCTTCCGAACAGCAGCCGGGGCGGCGGATGACTGTGAACAAATACCTGTACTCCGAGGTCCCCGACGCAGTTGACATACCGCCGGTTTCGCGCGCCTTCACGCTGCATCAAAATTATCCCAATCCTTTTCATTCCTCGACGGAGGTCGCGGTCACGCTGCATACTTCCGGCCATTGCATGATCCGGGTTCACGATATTTTGGGAGAGACAGTGGCCGCACTGCACGAGGGATTTCTTGAAGCGGGGACTCATCGATTTACGTTTGACTCGGACATGCTACCGAAAGGTGTTTACGTATATCGAGTCGCTATGGACGGTGACTCGCGCACACGCAGTATGCTGCTGCGGTAACCGCTCTACGAATGGGCGGGGATGCCATCTCATGTACACGAGGCAGGATATGAAACACATCAACAGACCGTTGGGCGGAGAGGTAGAATCCTCACATGAGGAAATCGGGAGACGCATGCGCAAGGTGCGCATCACCGCGGGCGTTCTTGCTGCCGCATCTGCCGTGAGCCTGACCGCGGCCATGTTTGTGACTTCGGTTCCGCTCACCTTCGTACTGTTCGCATTCGCCGTGGGTGGCCTGATGGCTGTGGGAATGTCCTACAGGCGAAGCAACGACTACACCATCGTCGAGGGGCTTGCCTTCGGAATAATGTTCGGCAGCTGGATCTTTCTTCGCGACCTGCTGTTTCCGGGTCTGAGTGACGATTTCCTGACAGAATTCTGGCCGGGGATGAGTTCATGGGCGCTCGGTTTCAGCCTGCTCGCTCTGCCGCTGGTGCGTGTTTCCTTTGAACGGAAACGACCGGCGATACATACGGACCTCGCTTCGGCGCAGCAGTTCCGCGACCGCGGCGATTCGGCCACGGTTGCGCAGCTGCGTGTGAGCGCGGT
>JAVVFP010000150.1:0-6937 GCA_032250495.1 Bacteroidota bacterium
TGCTCCGGGGCGGTTCCGCAGCAGCCGCCGATCAGGTTGGCGCCATACTGCAGGTAGCGCTTGGCATAGGTTCCCAGGTACTCGGGCGAGGTCAGGTAGATGTTGCGGCCGTCCACGTTTTTCGGTTTGCCGGCGTTGGGCATGACAGAGATCGGGATGTCGGTCAATGCGCGCGCGCGCTCCAGCCAGGTGAGCATGACGCTGGGACCGACGCTGCAGTTGACCCCGAGCGCATCGGGCCGCATCTCCGCCAGTTCGCGCACCAGCACTTCCGGCCGCGCCCCGGTGAGCGAGGTGCCGTCGTCGTTGATGGTGATATGCGCGATGACGGGCTTGTCGCAGACTTCGCGCACCGCGAGTATGGCCTGCTCGAGTTCATCGGGATAGATGAAGGTCTCGAGCACGAAGAGGTCGACGCCGCCGTCGCAGAGCGCGCGGATCTGGCGGGCGAAGAGTGCGCGTGCTTCCTCCCGGGCGAGGGGGCCGAGCGGTTCGATCTGCACACCGAGGGGACCGACGGAGCCGGCCACGTAGACATCGTCGCCGGCAACGGTGCGGGCGATTTCGGCGCCCCTCCTGTTGATCTCCTCCATGCGGTCGAGCAGTCCGTGCGCCCTGAGCTTCTCGGGATTCGCACCGAAGGTATTGGTTTCCAGCACGTCGGCCCCGGACTGCATGTAGTCGCGGTGCACCTGTTCGACGAGAGCGGGATTGCTGAGGTTCAGTTCGTCATAGCACTTGTTGATGAAGACGCCGCGGCGGTACAGCTCGGTGCCCATGCCGCCGTCGAAGAGTATGACGCCGCTGCGGAGGCGTTCGAGAAAGGGTTCGCGCATGCTGTGCTTTCCTATCCGAGACCGAGCTGAATGAGGTCGTGCATGTGAACGATGCCCCGGGGCACGCGCAGTTCGTCGGTCACGATGAGCTGTGTGATTTTGTGCCGCTCCATCAGTTCCAGGGCCGATGAAGCGAGCGTCTGGGGAAAAATCGTCTTCGGCCGGTCATTCATCACATCCACCGCCAGCAGCGTGGTCATGTCCGTGTCACGTTCGAGAAGGCGGCGGAGGTCGCCGTCGGTGATGATACCGACCAGCTGTCCCGCATCGTCCACCACGCAGGTGGCTCCGAGCCGCTTGCTGGTGATTTCGAGAATGGCGTCCTTGAGCGCCACGGCCTGGTGGACGACGGGCATGCGTTCACCGGAATTCATCAGCTGGTCGATGCGCAGCAGCAGGCGCTTTCCCAGTATGCCGCCGGGGTGGAAGAGGGCGAAGTCCTCGGCGGTGAATTCCCGCATGTGCAGCAGGGCCACGGCCAGGGCGTCGCCGAGCGCAAGCGCGGCCGTGGTCGAGGCGGTGGGCGCGAGGTTGTGGGGACAGGCTTCCTCGGCCACGCTGCCGTCGAGCACGATATCGGAGACCTCGCTGAGCGTCGACGGCGTCACGCTACCGAGAATGGATATGATACTGACGCCGATGCGCTGAAAGATCGGGACGATCTGCTTGAGTTCCTCGGTATTGCCGCTTTTGGAGATGAGCAGCACCACGTCCTCGCCGCGCACCATGCCCAGGTCGCCGTGTATGGCGTCCGCCGGATGCAGGTAAAGCGCGGGCGTGCCCGTACTGTTCATCGTGGCGACGATTTTGCGTGCGATGAGGCCGCTTTTCCCGATGCCGGTCACCACCACGCGGCCCGGACTGGCGAAAAGCATTTTCACGGCGCGCGCGAAATCCTCGTTGATGTTGTCGCGCAGCGCTGCCAGGGCTTCGGCTTCGATGCGGACGACTTCCCTGCCATGCTCTATGATGCGTGAATCGGACATGCGCGCTACTCGCCGACGAATTGAACGACCAGCGAGCGGGTGCGCGGCCGGTTGTCGAAATCGATGAGTACCACCTGCTGCCAGGTGCCGAGCAGCAGCTTGCCGTTCCCGAAGGGAATGGTCAGGCTGGGACCGAGCATGGAGGCGCGCACGTGGGAATGTCCATTGCCGTCATTCCACGTTTCCTCGTGGAAATACCGCGCGTTGCGCGGCACGATGCGCTCCATCAGCAGCGTGAAATCCTTCTTCAGTCCGGGTTCGTACTCGATGGTCGTCAGCGCGGCGGTGGAGCCAGGGACGAAGACCAGCATGCTCCCGCGGGTCATTTTCTGCTTCTGAAGCAGCAGCGAAAGGCGGTCGGTAAGATCGATCATGTCGCTGTCGCCCCTGGTCTCGATGCCGAGAGAATCGTTCACCACAGTCATTGTGAAACTCCGTTCAAGTCGTGGGCCGTAAGTACACGGCGGTTCTTTATGTAGAGCAGCTGCGCATCCTTGAGGAAAAAGCTGTCCATGCCAGGTGCGTCCGCTTCCTCGAGCAGTACGGTTTCGTAAAGCGCTTTTCCACGCGGCAGCGCGAGCGCCGCCAGGTGCTGCCGCAGCGCGGGAGTTGCGCCGCTGTTTTCCTTCGCCTCGTGCCAGGCCGCGAGCAGCAGGGATTTTTCGACGAGCACGTCGAGATTGCCGATCACGCGCGCGGGATCGAGCAGGGTTTGCAGCGGTGCGGCGGCGGCGGCGAAGGCGGGATGCTCCTGCGAGAATGGTTCGGGGTAGCGGTAGCCGCTGTAATCCTCCTCCTCGTTGAGCAGGCCACGCAGCACGTTGATTTTCGTGATGTCCTGTCCCAGTTCCTCGGCGACGCTGCCGTCCGCGGCGGAGAGGCGGAAGAACTCCATTCCGCTGAAGCCCTCGCGCGCGCCGTACACGTCCTGGTCCCGTGCGAGCACGAAGGCCAGATCGTCGTTGCGCCAGAGCGCCTTTCCGGTTGCGAGGTCATGGGCGCGGATGCCGAGGTGCTGCGGCATGTCGGGTTTGCGGAAGCCGTGGAGGTAGAAGCGACCGCTTTCCACCGCCTCGAAGCCCACCCACCATTCCTCGTCGCTCTGCAGTCCCTCCCACAGCACCGTGCCGTCATTTTCGGCGAGGCAGAAAAAGGATGTCGTTTTCCGCTCCGGGTCGCGGGTCTCGCCGAGAATGTGTCCTGCACCGGAAAAGACGAAGCGCCAGATGTAGGCCCCGGCGTCGTAGGTCCAGGACGGGGGCCAGGCAGGAGAGGATTTTTTGAACAGTCGCATCAGTTGGATTTCCGCCGTGCAAGCGTCATTTTACATCGACATACAGAAAAATCAACTTATCAGATATTACCACGACGCGCAAGACCCCTCGGCATACGGGCGGTGAAGGCATGAGTACAGAAAAACGCGAAGGACATTACACCAACACCATCGGGAGCATCGTCAGCTGGGCGATTTTCCGTGCAGCCGCCGTCATCATCGGAGCGTACATACTCAGCGAGTACGTCTCCTGGCTGGATTACAGTACATGGTGGCTGCTGACGCTGATCATGTTCTACGCTGTCGTCCTGCACCCGATGCAGATCCAGTACCGCATCTATCGCGAGGAAACCGCGAAGGTGATGGACGGCACGCTGTGCTCCACCTGTCGGTATTTCGAACCCACGGGAGTGATCTGCTCCAAGCTCGACGAGCATGTGACCGAAGACCACATACCCTGTGAAGGGGAATTATGGGAACCGAAATAAGCGAAAGCGGAACGGAGGAACGATGAAAACGACATGGATATTCGCGGCGGCACTCGTCCTTTGCACCGCGTGCGCATCGGAACAGAAGGAAGGCGGCGGAGACGACGGCGAAGCAGACGCTGCCGCACTGGAAAAACTGGCGGAACGTGGACAGGATATGTTCCGTGACCGCGGCTTCGGGGAAATCGAGATCGCTTGCATTGACTGCCACGCGGATTTCGACAAAGCGCTTGCCGGTGAGGATCGTATTCGTCCGGGACACAGCATACTCGGCGCGCATAAGCGCGTGGAAACATGGAACGGGGAATTCAGCGGAGATGGCCTGCAACGCACGGCGGCGGGCGCCGCGAAATGCGCCTGGCTGTACCAGGAGAAGGGCGGCAGTGTCGAGGACGCGCTCAGCGAAGACGAAGCGGCCGCGCTGATGGCGTATTACGCCTACGTCTCGCCGGGGAACGAAGCACCCGTCCTCAATTGGGACGCCGTCACCTGGCCGGGCGATCCGGATTTCACGCCCGAGGCTTTCGAGAAGGAGATCGAGGCGATCGCGAAGCTCCGCGGCACGGCAGCGCGCGGGGAGGCGATGTTTGACCGCGCCTGCGCACCTTGCCACGATACCGGCATCGGTCCTGCCACCCGCATCATCAAGCGCAAGGCCGCGGACGTGCCGGCGACGGTGCGCGGCGGGGAGGACAGCATGCCTTTCTTCTCCCGCGACAAGCTGAGCGATCAGGACATCGCCGACATACAGGAATTTCTCTCCCGCTGACAGGCAGTTGAATGCAGAATATCATCGTTATCGGTATCGCCGGGGGCAGCGGTTCGGGCAAGACGACGCTCTGCCGCCGCATCATCGATGCGCTCGGCAGCGATCGTGCCATGCTGTTCCAGCACGACGCCTACTATCACGATCTCGAACGCATGCCGGTGCCGGATCCCGCGCGCATCAACTACGATCACCCCTCATCCCTGGAGACGGCGCTCTGCGCCGAACAGCTCCGTGCGCTGCGCAACGGACAGCAGGTGGCGCAGCCCGTGTATGATTTTTCCACCCATCGCCGCACGGTCGAGACACGTCCCCTCGTGCCGAAACCGGTCATACTCGTCGAGGGCATACTCGTACTCGCCGAAGCGGCGCTGCGGGAGCACATGGACCTGAAGGTGTTCGTGGACGCCGAGGCGGATATCCGCATCCTGCGGCGCATGCAGCGCGATATCGATCAGCGGGGCAGGTCGCTGCACTCGGTGCGCGAGCAGTATTACACCACCGTGCGGCCGAGCTACGAGCAATTCGTCGCGCCGAGCAAGCAGCATGCGGACCTCATCGTGCCCCGTGGCGGGGAGAACCAGGCGGCAGTGGACGTCATCGTGTCCTACATCCGCGCCCGGCTCGCCGCGCGATAGGAATCGATCCCGTCTGGCCCGCGGGGCGGCGTCACTCCTTTCTGCGGCTGACGGCGCTCATGTAGCCCATGAATTTCCTGCCGCCATGCTTGTGGTAGACATCGATCTCGTGCTTGTAGTGTTTGACCAGTCCCTTCATGTGCTTGAGTCCCTCGAAGCCCCCCTTTGCTATCCCCTTGACCGTGCTGTTGAACTGCTGGTAGAACGCACCGAGGACGTCGGAACGGTCTTCGAGGTTGATGATTTCCAGTCCCCGTTCCTCGAGCAGCTGCCGGAGTCCCTCCCGCGAGTGCATTTTGTGATCGGGCGACTCCCACAGTTCGCGGACATATGTCGGCACCTCGTCCGTCAGCCAGCAGGAGTCGGCGACCAGCAGCCAGCCGTCGTCGGCGAGCACGCGCAGGGCTTCCTTGAGCACGCGTCCCACCGGGTAACCCGAGAACACGCCTTCGAGAAGGACGACGTTGAAGCGGCCGGGACGGAAATTCGTCTGCACCGGCGTCATGAACTGCGCGGAGACGCGGCTTTCGACTTCCGCCTCGGTGATGGCCATTTTCGCGTAAAAAACGGTCTCCGCGTCCTCGTCGATGCCCACGATACGGCCTGCGAAATCCTCGGCGAGCGCAATGGGATTCTCTCCCATGCGGCAGCCCATGAGCAGCAGTGCGGCGTCGGGATCCTTGCGTATTTCGACAGGTACCTGCGCGAGCAGAGCCCGCGAGAGGCGGGGGCCGCCGGGTGTCAGGTGAAAGGGGAAGAGGGAACGTTGTTTGTTCATGTCATGAAGTCCGGATATGCGTGAGAGAGGGGTGCGCGCGCCCGGCGGTCAATGCTGAACGAGCGCTTCCTTGAGGAAGCGGCCGATGGAGATCAGCGAGCCGAGCAGTCCGAGAACGGCGCCACCGAGGACGAGCATCAGGTAAAACGAGAAATTGACACCGATGTTCATCAGCAGGTCCTGCGACAGCGGCTGGATGAAAAAGGTGAAGACGATATCGATGAGCAGCGAGGCGATGATACCTCCCATGAGACCGTGTGCCATGCCCTCGATTAAAAACGGGAGGCGGATGAACATGGGAGTGGCGCCCACCAGCTTCATGGTGCGTATGATATGCCGCTTGGCATAGATCGTCAGGCGTATCGTGTTCGCCACGAGGATGACTGCGCTGAGTGCGAGCACGATGCCGATGAACAACGTGGCGTAACCGAACGCCCGCGCGCGCCTGTCGATCAACTGCAGCAACTGCTTGCGGTAATGCACGCTCTCGACCAGCTGCATGCGCTCGACCTTGTCGGCGATCAACTGAACACTGTCGGCGTTGTTATAGCCCTCACGTATGGAAAGGCGGAAACTCTGCGGGAGGGGATTGTTCTCGAGTATGTCGTCGAAGCTCTCACCGAAATCCCTGGCAAAAATTTCAGCCGCCTCCTCCTTGCCGATGAAAATCGCTTCATCCACGCCCGGGATATGCGAGAGAATATCAGCCATCTCCTCCTGCTGCCGTTGGTTGATGTCCGACGACAGGAAGATCTCAACGTCCACCCGCGAACGAATCTGATCCACGAAATTCGCGAAATTCATCGTGATGATGGCGAATACGCCCAGCAGCAGCAGGGAGATGCTCACCGTGAATACCGTGATCAGCGACGCGGAGCGGTTCCGGCGGAAACCCGCAAAACTTTCTTTCAGCGTGTAGGAAACACTCATAGAGCCACTAGTTATCCAACCTCAAGCTAGTTTTTTCACAGGGATTCTGCAAGGTAGGGTGCAGAGGATTGCAGATGCGAGATTGCAGATTGCAGATGTGAAAGAAGGAAAGAAGGAAAGAAGGAAAGAAGGAAAGATGAGTCCTCGATGCAATATTTCCATTTTTCCTTCTTTTCATATGCAATCTGCAATCTGCAATTTGTCATAACTATTCAGCATCTTACGGGAACTGTACACGAATC
>JAVVFP010000151.1:0-6935 GCA_032250495.1 Bacteroidota bacterium
CTGCAGCAGTTCGCCCTCGCTCATGCGTTTGACGGCGGTGGAGGTGCTGTGCAGGAAGGCGATATCCTCGTGTTCGAGAGAGAGCAGCAGTCCCCGAGCAAGGACGTAATCCCCGAGCAACACGGACACCTTGTTCTTCCATATGCGGTTGATCGAAGGCCAGCCGCGGCGGGTCTCGGCCTCGTCCACCACGTCGTCGTGCACCAGCGTGGCTGTATGCAGCAGCTCGACCAGGGCGGCGCCGCGGAAGGTGGATTCATTTATTGTCCCGCAGGTGGCTGCCGAGAGCAGGACGAGCGCGGGACGGATGCGCTTGCCCTTGCGCTTGATCATGTAGCGCACGACGGCGTCGACCAGGCCCACGTCCGAGCGCAGCGACCGGCGGAAATGTGCTTCGAATTCCTTGAGCTGCGGGGCGACCGGTGCGATGATGCTGTCGAGTTTCAAATCAGGTACCTGCGTCTTCCTGGTTGCGGGGGTTGTTCTTCTTCTGGCTGAGCTTGCTGATCAGTATGCTGGCCTCGTAGAGAAAGACCAGCGGAATGGCCATGAGCAGCATGCTGAAGGGATCCGGTCCGGGAGAAATCAGCGCGGCCACGAAGAAGCTCACGATCATGGCGTGCCGCCAGTATTTGCGCATGAGCTTCGGCGTGATGATGCCCAGGCGCGAAAGGAAGAATGAAAGCATCGGGAGTTCGAAGATCGCGCCGGCTCCGATCATCAGCGTGAGGATGAATTCGAAATAGTAGTCGATGGCGATGATGTTCTGTATGTCCTCGGTGCCGAAATTCGCGAAGAATTGCAGGGCCGCAGGCAGTATGAACAGGTACGCGAAGGCGACACCGGCCAGGAAGCACAGTGAGGTGAACACCACGATAAGCGTGATGTATTTCCTCTCGTGGGGATAGAGTCCGGGCGCGATGAATTTCCAGATCTGGTAAATCGTATTCGGGATGCTGACGATGACGCCGCCGAATATGGCCACCTGCATGTACAGGAAAACCTGCCCGAAGGGACGCAGGTTCTGCAGATCCATGTCGAAGCGCTTCGCGGGCTTGAGCAGCACATGCTCCATCAGCGGATCGATGAAAAACCACAGCGCCACTGCGCCGACCACGATGCCGATCAGGGTGTAGATGATGCGCCAGCGCAGTTCTTCGAGATGATCGAGAAAGGACATTTCCCTTTCCTTGCCCTCGTCGGCTGCGTCGTCCTGCTGTTTGTTCTCCTCGTCGCTCATGCGGTGATGTTCCGGATGTTCTCCATGCAATCAGCCAAAATACAAAAATCCGCGCTGGCAGGGAAAGGGGAATGTGCCACCGCCCCAGGCTCTTTTCCCCATCAGGTGTGCGAGTACAGGGACAGCGGCTCCGCGCGTGTATGTCTTCCATACATGTGGCGCTTTCAAGCTGTTCGGATTCTGAACGTCCGTAGCAGAAGGAAGCTGGATATTCTCGAAAACCACGTGAAATCGAGGCTATTTCAGGAACGAAATAGTTGGCACGGTACATGCACTTATACAGGCAGATTGACAAAAAGGAAAATCAGGACCATGAAACATCAGATACTTGCACTTCTTCTTTTTCTCTTCGCCGCTGCGATCACCGAAGCACAGACCCCGGCCGCATGGCCCGGCAGCGGTTCGAACACCGGCATCTCCTGGGTCGCCTACCGCGATGCGAACAACAACCTGATCCAGGATCCCAACGACATGTCGCCGGATCATATCGATCTCTACTATTCAGCTGCGGATCCTTCCTCGGTCAGCGTTGCCTACGACGGCGGAGTGACGTTCTACCGCTTCCAGCTCGAGGCCTCCCCGATCGGAAGCAACGGGAACTGGAACAATGGCACATGGATCGTGCAGTTCGGCTCCGTTACCTCGGGGTACATGGGCGCCGTCTACGTGAACGTGGTGGGGAATTCCGGAAGCGTGGCCGTGACCGACGGCAGCAACGTGGATGTCATCTATTCCTTTTCCGCGAACAACACCGCACCCGGTGGCGCGCGTGTCATGCAGGTGCCGAACGCGTCCACGTATTACCTCGATTTCCAGGTCCCGATGGCGGCGCTCTGGAGCGGCACGAACACGCAGCTCGGACTGACCGCGAGCACGATACAGAGTTTCTTTTACGGCACCAGCACCGCGGCGGGAAATCCCGGACAGATTTCCAAGGACTTCATGGTGGGCGCGGCCGTGGATTTCACGACGCTGACGCAGACCGGTTTCACCATGATCGGTACCGGGGTGCTACCGGTGGAACTGACGTCCTTCACGGCTTACCGCAAAACGGATGCCGTCGAACTGCGCTGGAATACCGCGACCGAAATAGATAACTACGGCTTTGCCGTCGAGCGCGCGGTCGAGGACGGCGCGTGGACGGAAATCGCTTTCATTCCCGGTGCAGGAAACAGCAATGCGCCGCGCAATTACGGATACGGCGACCACGCCTTTCCCCGCAACAGCGCGCACATCTCCTACCGGCTTCGCCAGGTCGATCGCGACGGCAGCAGCGAATACTCGCCGGTCGTCATGGTGCGTACCGCCGCCGCCGCCGGTATCGGCATCACCGACGCCTATCCGAACCCCTTCAATCCTTCGACGACCGTGAGTTTTTCCGTGGCGCAGGACGGACCGGTGCGCCTCGAGCTGCTCGACGTGACAGGGCGCAGCGTCATGACCGTGCTCGACGCAGAGCACCTGTCTGCAGGTACGCATGCGCGCATGCTCAATGCGGGACAGCTTCCGAGTGGACGCTACTTCCTGTTGCTCAGCAGCGCGGAAGTGAACAGTGTGCACGCTATCGTGCTGATGAAATAAAGAACAGATGTGAAGAGAGAAATCCCGTTCCGCACGCCGCGGAGCGGGATTTTTTTTATCCCTTTCCCCTCCGATCGCAACTATTCAGATAGACGGCATCCGCAATCTTACAGGCTTTTCATGCAGTTGTAATCCGTTGTTCAGGCGGCGCGCAAAACGTGTATGTATATTGCGTACGTGACTCTGCGCAACATCGTGATAGCCGGTGCTGCGTGGGGAACAGATAGCGCATCGATCCCATGAACGGTGGTGATCGATGAAATTAGAGAGCGCATTTCATCATACCACAGATCATGAGGTCATCATGCATCGTCACCATACCGCATGTCCCGCGGGAACGCGGGCGTGGATACACACGCTTTTTCTCCTCTTCTTTTTGCCTGTGGTCGGACAGGCCCAGTACACACCGGGCAGCTGGCCGGCCTCCTTCATCGATTACACGGACAGTACGGGATCGTATATCCAGGATGTCAGCGATCAGAGTCCACCGGAAACGGATGTGATATTTTCCGCATCGACACCGAGCTCGGTGCTGGTGAGTACCGATGGTACGCATGCGTTTTTCCGCTTCCAGCTCAGCGCCGATCCGTTTCAGCCGAATGGCCAGTGGTCGAGTTTCGGCTGGGTGGTCGAGATCGGTGATTCCACCGGTCAGGGTGCCTCCATCGGTGCGGTTGCGGTTGTCGCATCGGGTAGCACTCTCGATGTGATTGTCAGGGATCCGTCCACGCAGGATGTGGTCTACTCCTACGGAAAGCGGACGGCGAATCCGGGCGCTGTGCGCAGTCTTGCGGCGGGCAGCTCCGGGTACTATTACCTTGATTTCCAGGTTCCCATGGCGGCCCTCACCAGTCGCATTGGTATTGACGCCAATTCGAAGCTGCGCTTTTTCTACGGCAGCAGCGCATCGGGTGCCACCGTCAACAAGGATTACATGACGGGTTCCGCGGTGAGTTTCATCGGACTGACGACGACGAATTTCAACGCCATACAGAACGGGACGCTGGTGCCGCTGCCGGTGGAGCTCTCCGCTTTCTCGGCTTTCCTCAAGGGAAGTACCGCGGAACTGCGCTGGAACACCGCCACGGAGCTGAACAATTACGGTTTCGAGGTGCAGCGCTCGGTCAACGGCCGCGCCTGGGAAGTGCGGGATTTCGTTCCGGGAGCGGGTACTGCGCAAACGCCGCGCTCCTACGCCTGGAGCGAAGATTTGCTTGACCTTCACGGCACTGTCCGTTACCGGCTCCGCCAGCTCGACCGTGATGGAAGCGAGGAATTGCACGCCGTGGTCGAATTGCTCGCAGGTCCCGCAGCCGTCAGCGGCTTCACCGCGCTGTATCCCCAGCCCGCCCGGACCCACGTCACGGTCAGCTACCGCAGCTCGGCGGAGGGCGCGACGCGCCTCGGACTGTATGATCTCGCAGGACGCCGGCTGCGCGACCTGGGCGGGGACGCGGGACAGGCGGCGGCGCAGACGCGCGTCGTCGACCTCGATGCACTGACACCCGGATCGTATATGCTGCGCCTGGAAGAAAACGGCCGCGTGCATAACCGCGTCCTTCTCATAGCGCGGTAATGACACCGCAGATGACACACGCGATGCGGGCGCCATGGGGTGCCCGTTTTGCGTTTTGTGCAATACGATTGTTTTCTCATTTTAGAAGATTGAAGTACGCAACACGGTTTTTCCACCCTGACATACATGCAGCACGAATTCATTACCGTCCGCGGCGCGCGGGAGCACAACCTCAAAAATGTCGATGTCGACATCCCGCGCAACAAGCTTGTCGTGATCACGGGACTCTCCGGGTCGGGCAAGTCGAGCCTGGCGTTTGATACCATCTACGCCGAGGGACAGCGACGCTACGTGGAATGCCTTTCTGCGTATGCGCGGCAGTTTCTCGGTTCGATGGAACGCCCGGATGTCGATAATATCGACGGATTGAGTCCTGCGATCTCCATAGAGCAGAAAACCGTCGGCCGCAATCCCCGCTCCACCGTGGGCACGGTCACGGAAATCTACGATTACCTGCGCCTGCTGTATGCGCGCGCCGGCGTGCAACATTGCCACAAGGACGGCTCCCCGGTGCAGCGGCAGAGCCTGGACCAGATGGTCGACCGCGTTCTCGGTTACGAGAAAGGGACGCGGCTGATCATACTCGCTCCCGTCATTCGCGGACGCAAGGGTCATTACCGCGAACTGTTCGAGGAAATCAGCAAGGACGGCTTCACCAAGGTGCGCGTCGACGGGGAAATCCGCGAGATCGAGGACGGCATGAAGGTGGACCGCTACAAAATCCACAACATCGAAATCGTGGTCGACCGCCTCGTTGTCAATCCCGAGGCCCGCGCGCGACTGAGCGACTCGCTCGAAATCGCGCTGAAGTTCGGCGACGGCGTCGTCATCGTCGAAATGAACGGTGAAGACATCCTGATGAGCAAGAAGAATTCCTGTCCGGTCTGTGGCAGCAGCTACGAAGAACCGGCCCCGAATTCCTTCTCGTTCAACTCTCCCTACGGCGCATGCGCGACCTGCGACGGACTCGGTGAAACGCGGGAGTTCGACCTCGACCTCATCATTCCCGATCCATCCAAGACGCTGAACCGGGAGGGACTCGTTCCCCTCGGGAAACCGCGGCGCACGTGGTGGTGGGCACAGATCGAGGCCGTGGCCGCACGCTACGAATTCGATCTCGACACGCCGCTTTCCGACATCAGCGAGGAGGCGATGCAGACGCTGCTGCACGGCAGCGGAAAGGAGAAATACCGCATCGCGTACACGCATCCCGGCGGACGCGTCTCGAACTACAATCACAGTATCGCCGGGGTGCTCAAAAGCCTTCGGCAGTATTACGAGAACACCTCGTCGAACGGCATCCGCGAATGGGCGGAATCCTTCATGAGCGCCCGGCCCTGTCCCGATTGCGGGGGTGGACGCCTTCGTCCCGAAAGCCTGGCCGTGCGTATCGACGGCCACTCGATTCACCAGGTTACCGGCATGTCGGTGCGCAACGCCGTCGCGCATTTCCGCGGCATCACGCTCACGCCGCGGCAAAAGGAAATCGGGGCGCAGATTATCAGGGAAGTCACATCGCGACTTGAATTTCTTTCCAATGTCGGACTCGACTACCTCACGCTCGACCGCTCGGCGCGCTCGCTCTCCGGTGGTGAAGCACAGCGAATCCGTCTCGCCACGCAGATCGGCACACAGCTCGTCGGCGTGCTTTACATACTCGACGAACCGTCCATCGGACTGCATCAGCGCGACAATACGCGCCTGATCGAAAGTCTCAAATCACTGCGCGATCTCGGCAACTCCGTCATCGTCGTCGAGCATGATCGCGAGATGATAGAAAGCGCGGATTACGTGATAGATCTCGGTCCCGCCGCGGGCGAGTTCGGCGGCGAAGTGGTCGCCGAAGGCAGCGTCAAGGCGCTGCTCGGAAAAAACGGCGTCCGCAACGGCAAGGCAAAGGGAAAATCCCCCGGCGGGAACAGCGCCACCGAGAAGGAGATGCTGCGCAACCTTGCAGGGAAAGGATCCCTCACTGCAGATTACCTGAAGGGCACGCAGTCCATCGCCGTGCCGGACAGCCGCCGCGAAGGAAACGGCAGGGAACTCTTGCTGCGGGGTGCGCGGGGACACAATCTCAAGGAAGTGGACCTGCGACTGCCGCTCGGTACGCTCATCGGCGTCACCGGCGTCAGCGGTTCGGGGAAATCGAGTCTCATCAATGAAACGCTGTACCCGCTGCTCTCACGTCACTTCTACCGGTCGACCATGGCCACGCTCCCGCATCGCGGCGTCGAAGGACTCGAGCATATCGACAAGGTCATCGATATCGACCAGACGCCTATCGGACGCACGCCCCGGTCGAATCCGGCCACGTACACGGGACTGTTCACATTTATCCGCGACCTGTACACCAACCTGCCGGAAGCGAAAATCCGCGGTTACAACGCGGGTCGCTTCAGCTTCAACGTGGAGGGCGGCCGATGCGATGCCTGCAAGGGCGACGGCGTGCGGAAAATCGAGATGAACTTCCTTCCCGATGTCTACGTGCTCTGTGAAGTCTGCCGGGGCAAGCGTTATAACCGCGAAACACTCGAAGTG
>JAVVFP010000152.1:0-6932 GCA_032250495.1 Bacteroidota bacterium
CTGTGCGTACCGGCTTCGTAGGACTCGTTCGTTATCGTACCGATGTTGCGGCCGAGAGCGTCATGCAGCGTCAGGCGCACATGGGCGCGCTGCGGCACGTCGAAGCTGATGGTCGTGGTCGGATTGAAGGGGTTCGGGTAGTTCTGGCGGAGGGCGAAGCTGCCCGGCGCCGGGGTATTGTCGTCGACGTCGAGCGTGATGCCCTGCATCAGGGGTTCCTGGTAGCTCTGGTACACGGGTCCGGGACCGTCGCGGTAGATTTCATGCACGTAGATGGTGATCCACGCCTTGTCGGACTTCACATGCGGGGAGGTGAAGGAGAATTCCTGCGTGTACTCGGACTGCGAGGCGAAGGTGCCGGAGGTGGCGACCTTGTGGCCGTAAATGTCCGGCCAGATACCCATCACCACGTCGGTGTGAATGTACGGGGAAACGGTGATCACTCCGGTAGAGGTCCACTTCTTCTGCGCGTAATCGAACTCGTCCTCGGTCACCACGGCGTTGATGCGGATGTCGCCGTCCATGCCCTGGTGGAAGAAGGTCTTCGCGGTGAAACTGTAGGTTTTCGTCGACTCGTCATACGCCTTGTCCTCGATGGACAGGCCGACAGGAGAACGCGCGTTGTTGACGAGATATTCGATGCGGTTGCCCCAGTCGCCGCGGCTGATGGGTATGCCGCTTTCACCCTGCCACTTGATGCGGTTGATCGACGCGGTCGGGAAACCGGAAACACCGATGAAGCTGTTCATCTCGTCCCAGGCCGCGATTTCCATGGCATCGTTGTCATGCCAGGCCATGCGCACCATGCGGTCGCCGTAGCGCTGGGAAACGGCATTGAGGGAATCGGCGCCGAAGGGACAGAACTGGCACCAGGTGCCGGTGTACTGCTCTGCGAGCACGGACAGCTCTTCGTCCACGTCCTCTTCCTGCACGTTGATGGTCAGCGTGTAGGTGACTTCCGCGTTGTCGGGATCGTTTGTCGTCAACGTCACCACGCCCGTGTACTCTCCATCTGCGAGGGCGGTCGGGTCGATGGCGAGAGAAATGCCGGCCTGCATGCCCGGCTCGACGATGCCCGAAGTTGCGGCGTCGAGGGTCAGCCACGTGGCCGCGGCGTCGACTTCACCGCTCCACTGCAGCGGCGCGCCGCCGACATTGCCGAGAAAGAAACCGGTGCGATAGGTGTTGGACTTCTTCACCCAGATGTTGTTTTCGGTCTGCTTCATGACGAGGATGGGTGAGGACTCGGCTTCGGCGTCGAAATACTCCACATTACTGACGTAATCAGAGTTCCCTTCTCCACCGACGACGTAAAATTTGCCATTACCGTCATAAAGCATCTGCGACCCGAAGAATACCCCGGTAATCTTCATGGCCTCGTTGGCCCAGGTCTCGGTAGCCGGGTCGAAGGAATACGTATTCGGGGGCCGGATGCCCTGTGTCTGTGTTATCTGTGTAAATCCACCCGTCAGGTAAACCTTCTGACCGTCGGTGCCCATCTGGTGACGCATGATGCCACCAGCCGCGAAATCATCGAGCTTGGTCCAGGTTATATCGGTGCCGCTGATTTCACCCTTGTACACATGGTCGTAGTACACGCCCTGGTTGTTCTGCACGCGGTAACCACCGACGAAGTAGACGTTGTCGCCCACGGCTTCAGCGCTGAAAAATGCGAGTGCGAGCGGGAGCATGGAGTTCGAAACCGCCCAAGTATCCGCTGCCGGATCGTAAATCTGGATGACGGTCGTCTGCAGTGTGAAACTCGTCGTGCCACCGCCGAGCACCCAGATCTTTCCGTCACGCACGAAAGAGGCAAAGCCATACACAGGTAACGGCATGGTGGCTTTGCTGGTAAAAGCGTCCGTTGTGGGATCGTACTCGAGCACGTCCCCGTGCGTGGTGAAGGGCTGCGTCGTACTGTAGCCCCCAACAATGTAAATTTTGCCGCCGATAGCGTGAGAGCGTGCGAGCAGGCGTGCGTTCGGTAGCGAGGCGATCTGCGACCAGGTATCGGAAGCAATATCGAGCTTGAAGCAATTCTTTGTCGGACCGATCTGTGCGTTCAGACCGGAGAAATTGTAAATGGCATTATCATGAAAGGCAGCACAGTTGTAGCCAAGATGCGTGGGAAGCGGCTCAACAGGTGCCCATTGACCGGTGATGTCGAATACGGAGGCCTTCACCATGGAGCCTGCTCCCGCATTCTTAAGGGGCGGTGAGCTTACCGCATCCCCGCCCCTGGCAAGCGCCATGGTACAGAGTGCAACCATGAATATGACTGACAACGTCACAGTTTTTTTCATACGGGATCTCCTGATGTGGTGAGCTGAAAAGAAGGGGTATATATCAAAAATCGGTGGGACCACAGGGATATCATTCGCCAGGTTTCCAACACCAAAACATAGTGTTTGCGGGACTTACATTCAAGCCGAAACTCCGCGTCCAGTTCCGGATTGTGTCCGGGGGCGGGAAAAACCCTCCACTGAATGCGAAATACTTCACGGCAGTTATTCCTCGATATACTGCACAAGGTCCTCCCGCTGCGGCAGATGCACGAGCCAGTCGTGGTCGACCAGGGCGCGCACGGCGGCTTTCCCGCGGGCGACGGGAAGGGAGAAACGGTGGCAGAAATGCCAGATATCCAGCGGTGCGCGGATGATTTCGAACATCAGCGCCTCTTCGACGGCGAGTTCTCTCCCCTGCTGCGCCCTGGTGAGGATTTCCTTCAGCGCCGCTGTTCCTTCCTGCTTGACGTGACGCGGTGTGAAAAAGTAATTGGCGTGTTCTTCGAGCTCGCAGATCCGGAAGCCCGGTCCCCCGCTGCGAAAATCCTGCAGGAAGGAGAGGGACACCAGCAGCGCGCTGTCGTCCTGCCAGAGGTCGTCGTACACGCCGGCGTCCTGCTCCCGCAGCCACTGCATGAACTTCTCTTCACGCGGGGGCAGTTTCATCAGCACCGTCGCGCCGAATTCCGCCTGCAGCAGCTCGATGTCGTGGTCGGAGAGGGCGTCGATTTCCTCGTCGGTGATTTCCAGAATATTCGCCGACGGCGCGCGCAGCGCCGCCGTGATGTCCTTTGCCGTTCTCATGAAACTCCGTCCTTCTGCTCGTATGTGCTTTCTTCCGTCCCTTCGATGCGGTGCGGGATGCGTACGCTGAAGCGTGTCCCCGTTTCCGCGCTGCTCGTGAACATGACCGTTCCGCCCAGGAAGCGTTCGACCAGCAGGCGCGCGCTGTACGTGCCGATGCCACGGCCGGGACCCTTGGTGGAGAAGGATCGCTGGAACAGCTGCAGGCGCACGTCCTCCGGCAGGACACCGGGATTGTGCACGTGGAAAGCCAGTCCGTCATCCCCGTCCCGCTGGCAGGAAACGGTGACGGTTGCTCCCGGCTCCACGGCTTCGAGCGCGTTTTTCAGCAGGTTGCCGATGGCACGCGAGAGCAGTGTGGGGTCGCTGGTGAAGCTGGCGCCCGCCGCCTGGTTGATGCACTTGATATGTCGTTCGCGTGTCAGCCGGTGGTAGCGGTAAAGGGAATGTATATGCGCGATCATGTCATCGGTCGTCGTGGAACGCAGCGAAAGTTTCAGATCATTGCCTTCCGCGGCGAGCAGGTCCCTCTGCGTCTCGATTTCGTTGATCAGCTGGCCGGATATGCCCTGCAGGTCCTCGAGCAGCGGATCCTGTTCCTCGGTGGGAACGATGCGCAGCAGGTCGGTGAGCGTCTGCAGTCCCCCTGCCGAATTCAGGAGATCATGGAAGAAAATGCGCTCGAACACCCTCCTGCGTTTTTCGTCGCTGACATCGACCAGGGACAGTATGGTGACGGCGTCGCCGTTGACCTGCAGCGGCACACCGAGTACGCGGAAATCCAGGGCCTGTCGTCCCGTTTCGCCGTCGACGGTGATGCGGCATTCCTGCACGCTGCGGCGTCCCTGCTGCGCTTCGAGCATGGCGAGCACCGCCCCGCACATGCGGCAGGCCTTCCCCGTTCCACAGCCGGAGGGCGCATCGCGCAGGTTGTGACAGCCCAGCGCTTCACCCACCCGCAGGCCGAGCATGCGGTCGAAGTCCCCGCGCGGCATCGTCGCCTCGAAGGAGGCGTTGCTGAGGACGATTTGCCGGGCGTCGTTGAGAATGACGGCGGGCGTGGGAAATGCCTCCAGCAGTGAAAGGAGATGGGGCAGTTTCATCAGTCGCGCGCGCTGCGCGGCGAGTTCGTCGTCCGATCTGCGTTCCGGGGAAGCGAAAAATGTATACGTCTCGGTCATGGGGGCACTCATTGCTGTATTTGCTGAAGCATAATAGTGCGCGCCGCACAGCGAGGCAAATAAAAAAAGGGACTGCGACGGTGTACATCGCAGTCCCGATTTCATGCGGGGAGGTTGTCAGCGCAGCAGCAGTACTTTCGTGCTGACGCGCTGCCCCGCGCCTTCCAGCACGGCCACGTAGCCACCGGCGGGAAGCAGGACGCCGTGTTCGTCGCGTCCCTCCCACGCGGTCATGTAGCTGCCCGGGGAAAGCGGCTGCTCGAGCAGGGTGCGCACGCGTCGTCCCAGCATGTCGTAGACGGACAGGCGCAGCGTGCCGTCGCCCGCGTCGCGGACGCGGTAGGAAAGGACGGCGTGGTCATCCGCGCGGAAGGGGTTGGGGTGGACGTCATCCAGCGTAAAGGCCTGCGAAGCGGCCGGGTCGGACGCGTCGACCGAGAGCAGTCCCGTCATCAGCGAAGGTCCCGGCAGGCGGCGGCTGCCCAGCGGGTCGGCCAGCCAGTTGTTGGTCCATTCCGGCCGCGGGAAACGCTTCCCGTCGAGCATCTCCTCCCAGCGCTCGTCGGTCAGGCGATCGAAGTTCGTCGTCACATGTTCGTGAAAGCTGAGCATGGGCGCGACATAGGCCGTGGGCGCACCCTTGCCGTCATTCGCGACGATGACACCGAGATTGATGCGGCCGGTACCGACGTGGTACACCCAGCCCACCGGCGCCCCTGTGGCGTCCGTCGGCGCGGTATGCACGTCCGCCACCACGTAATCCTTTTCGATGGCGTCCATCGGGTAGAAGAGACGCACGTACCAGCCATCGTATTCAATGCCGCATACCGGACGCGTATAGAGCATGCGCGTGACGAAGCCCGCTTCCTGCGCCGTCAGCGGAGCGGAAGCGAGTTCCTTTTGCGCTATCGTCTCCAGCGTATCCATGCTGGCGGCCATCTGTCCGAAAAAGGAGGCGACATGCGGCATGGGTTCGGCGTACACCTCGCCGGCCTTGCGTGCGAAAAGCGCGAGACGGCGATAGAATTCAGGGAAGGGCTCGACATAGCCCTCGGGGAAGGAGCAGGTGATGCCGCCGGAGTAGGACTGTTTGGCGTACAGCAGGTTGTCGTGCCGCAGCTGCGCCCAGGAGGCGAGCTGCGTGTTCATTTTCTGCTGCCACCAGGCCGCGGTCTGCATGAAGGCCGGCAGATGTTCGATCTCATCGGGAATGTTGAGGGCGCGAATGCCGTGCAGCCAGCTGTTGTAGAGGGAGGCGGACCAGAAGTCCTCCCCGTAGCTGTCGACGAGGTAGCGCAGCGCGGTGAGATTCGCGGCATAGGGATAGCGCGCGAATTCATCCTGCAGGAACTGCGCCGCGGCGTCGTTGCCGAGCGCGAAGAGGGCATCCATGGACGTCGGCAGCATGCGCCGCACCTTCTGTCCCTTATGGATGATTTTATCGTAGACCACGTTGCCGAAGACATAGGAATCGATGATGAAACGCTGTCCGAGCAGCAGGAATGCCGAGGGTGGCGCGAGCTGTTCGGGACTCATGGGATTCGAGTAGAGGATCTGCGAATTGATACGCTGTCCGGCGAAAGACTTCGTCGCGAGCAGCGCATGAAAGCGGTCGACTTCCCGCATGTCCAGCAACTGCGTCGGATCGCCGAGTCCGAGCTGCGCAGCCATCTCGTCGAGATGTGCCATACGCACGTTGTCGCTTTCGCCGACCAGCAGTTCGAGCAGCCGATCGATCTCCGCGAGCGTTTCCCTGCTGTCCGCGCGCTCGAGCGCTTCGGCCAGCAGGTAGGCATCGATGATCTGCCGCTGTATGTCCTCGTCCTTCTGCTGCGGCATGTCATGCTGCACCGGTTTGCTGAGCATCAGTTCGCTGCGGCCGATCCATATCATGGACTGGAAGTACCGTCCCAGTTCATCGGAGTCCGTGTAATGTCCCCTGATAGTGAACTGGCTGAAGTCGCAGAGTCGCGGCGTGGAGCTGAACAGCGGGTACATCGCCGGCTGCTCCGCAGCAATTTTCGCCAGCAGTTCGCTGACCGTGGCCATGGACTGCGGGTAGTACGTGCGCGTCTGTCCGGTCAGCAGTTTCCAGGCCACGGCGATGTACACATCCACGTCCTGCAGCATCGGCCGCATCTCCTCGCGTCCCGCGTAGCGCGTATCGAGTTCGTCCATCACCCCGTACATCGCCTCCAGCGCCGCGCGCAGTTCCGGGATGATCCAGCCCCGTTCGGTTTCCTTGAGAATGTTGTCGTAGGACATGTGCAGCGCATGCAGGATGGCGTCCGTGGTCACGGCGACGGGAAGGTCCTTGTGCCATATGTCGCTGTAGGCTTCCTGGAAGGTCTCCGCGGTGAGGCGCTCGGTGACCATGAAGCCGTTTTCCGCGATCAGGTCGATTTCGTCCTGCGTCAGCCGGTACTTGATGCGGATGGAATCCAGCCAGGCGGTCTGTCCCACAGGCGGGGAGACGGATTTCCGCAGCAGGGGGGCGGGATATTCATTGAGCAGCGCGCTTCCCTCCATATCCTGATGCTGTGCGAGGAAGTGACGGTAGGCGTCGACGTCGAAAGTGGACTGCGCCCGCGCAGGCACGCACATCATGCAGAACAGGAAGAAAACGGCGGCAACCTGTTGCAAGTTTCGCATGGGAATCTCC
>JAVVFP010000153.1:0-6909 GCA_032250495.1 Bacteroidota bacterium
CTATCAATCCCTCGATCACGAACCCGTGCGGCTTCTCTTTCTCCTGATCGGCAAGGACAGCCTGGTCGGCGCGCATATCAAGCTGCTCAGCCGGATATCACGCCTGATGAACAAGGAGGACCTGCGCAGCAAATTGCTGCAGGCCGGCACGGCGGCAGAGATCCTGCAGATCCTCAAGGACGAGGAGATGAATTACCTCGATGTCTGACATCATACGGGACATCGGGAACATTCGTTGTACACGAAAAGGCATGCCGCGGCGTGCCTTTTCCATGCATACTCCGGAATCACAATAGAGATTACTATGACGTACAAATCGGTCAAGGGTACAAGGGACTTGCTTCCCGCCGACACGGCCGCCTGGCTGCATGTCGAAGGGGTGATCCGCAAGGTAATGGAACTGTACCGCTATGGTGAAATACGGACGCCGGTGTTCGAAGACACGGCGGTCTTCGCCCGCGGCATCGGTGAAGAAACCGATATCGTCGGGAAGGAAATGTATACGTTCACCGACAAGGGAGGAAGCAGCCTGACGCTCAGGCCTGAGATGACCGCCCCGGTGATTCGCGCCTTCATCCAGCACAGCATGGGTGAGCAAACCGCCATCAACAAATTGTATTACATCGGTCCGATGTTTCGGCAGGAACGTCCGCAGGCGGGACGATTCCGCCAGTTCCATCAGTTCGGTTTCGAAAGCGTCGGGCAGAAGTCGCCGGCCTGTGATGCGGAAATCATCATGATGGCGGCGGAAATTTACCGTCGGCTCGGTATTCACTTTACGCTGAAAATCAACTCGGTCGGGGATTCCACGTGTCGGCCACAGTATCGTGCCGCCCTGCAGGAATTCCTGCGCGGCGTGCACGACGGACTGTCCCCGGAAAGTCAGCGCCGTGCGGGCAGCAATCCGATGCGTGTGCTCGACTCGAAGGATGCGCGTGATCGCGAACTGACCGCTGACGCCCCCGTCATTCTCGATTACCTCTCCGAGGAGTGCCGCAGCCATTTCGATGAGACACGCGCGTTGCTCGATACCATGGGGGTCGCCTACGAGATCGATCCCCGCCTCGTGCGCGGACTCGACTACTACACCATGACCGCGTTCGAATTTGTCAGTACCGATCTCGGATCCCAGGACGCTCTGGGTGGAGGGGGTCGGTATGATGGACTCGTAACCCAGCTGGGCGGGAAGGATACACCCGCTGTCGGATTCGCTGCGGGGATGGAACGCCTGCTTATGGTCATGGAAAAGAATGACTACACCTTCCCGTCGGATAGTCCCCTGGTCTATCTCGTGGGCATGGACGAAGAGAGCCGATCCTGGGCATTCCGGCAGGCCGTTTCCCTCAGACATCTCGGAATTCCGGCCGAACTGGATTACGCCGCCCGCAGCGTCAAGGCACAGATGCGTGAAGCGAACAAGCTCGGCACGCGCTACGTCGTCCTCGTCGGAGAATCGGAAATGCAGTCCTCAACTGCGCAGGTGAAAGACATGAAGGAGGGGACACAGGAATCCGTTGAGTTTGACCGCCTGGCTGAGTACTTTAAACACATTCCGCCTTCTTCAAATACCGAGGAGTCACACTGATGTTTCCGCGCATCGACAAAGGTCCCATTGAGTACAGGCTCGCGATCTATCCTTCATACAACACCGAGCGGCAGCGGGAATGCATCCGCTTTCATTTTCGAACCGCGGAAGAATTCAGCCACTTCCAGTACAACATCGCGATAGAAGAAAAAACCGAAGGCGGACGACTTTCCTTTGCCCTGAAAGGGCTGAAAGCGAAGGGCCTGCTGCCTGGTGTCGGTGTCGCGGAAAGCGTCGTGGACCTGTTCGATCTCGACGGTCCGTACGACGTTCATATCACCAAACCGGGGGATATCGAGAATTCTTTCCGCTTCGCGGTCGGGGAAGAGGGACCGGCACTTGTCGCTGATATCACGGACGAGGTGCGATTTCTCGATCTCTCCGTGCATGACGCCCCCATTCCCATGGACTAGGAAAGGTCGTTCTGGTTCACGCAACCTCATTCACAAACACCGTAACTTCCATGCCCCAACGCAGCATTCGTGCATCGATGCTCTTCGCTTGCCTGTTCGTCCTTCTCATGTTCCTTCATAGGTCGCCGCTCCGGGCACAGGATATCGGGGAAGCGGATAGAGTGTGGATACCGGAAATCGTCCAGGATACACTGGCAAATGGTGTACGCGTACTTTTTTCCCGTGTCAACAGCATCCCCCTCGCCGAAATCAGCATACTCGTCGACGCGGGACTCTCCCGTGAAGATACCGCGCTTCCCGGACTGGCACACCTGACGGCGCGCATGCTCATCAAGGGCAGCGCCGATCGTGACGAAGCCATGATATCGCGACGACTCGACCAGCTTGGAAGCTACGTCACCGCCTATACACATTACGATTACGCACAGCTTTACGGGAAAACGCTTCGTCGCAATTTTCGCAGCACTCTCGAGATTATGGCCGATGCCGTCGTGCGGCCCACCTTCCCGAGCATCGAAATAGACCGCTTCCGGCAGGAAGCTTCCAGGACGATGCTGCGTATGCCCTCATCGGCGGGAGAAAAGGCCTCCGCGCGTGCCATCGGGATGCTCTGCGGTCCGGACCATGTGCTGACGCGACCCCTGCAGCCGGAGGTACGGGACTTCGAGGACCTGACCCGTGAGAACCTCGAGGAATTTCACGCGCAGTGGTACCGTCCCGAGCGCTGCACGGTGATCATCAGCGGCGACCTCGACTATACCTTCGTCCGCACACTTCTGCGCGAAGTGTTCGGTCGCTGGGAACGGGGGGAGACGGTGCGGGAAACGCAGCGTTTCCACCCGGTTGAATCGGAAGGCGTCACCGTCATCGATGACAGGGAGGTCGCCAAAGGTCTCGCCTATGTGCGCATCGCCGTGCCTACCTCGTCCCGCAACGATATGGATATGCCCGCGCTCGTACTGCTCAACAGCGTGCTCGGCGAAAGTGACTCCTCTCGTCTGCGCCTGGCCCTCTGGGGCGAGCAGTTGATTTCTCCCAGCTTCAGCTCTGCACTCGGTTTTTCGAGGGACTGCGGCTACTTGATGATTTCCGGCTCCGTCTCCCCGCAGCTGGCAGACAGCGTCGTCATCATCGTTGACCGCCTTCTCGCGGAGATCGCTGCGAACGGCGTCACTTCCGCGCAGCTGGAGCGTGCGAAGGCCCGACTGCTGCTGGACAGTCCACTGACTTTCGCCTCCAACCGCAATCTTCTCGGCCTGCTCAGGGAAGTCGCCGTCTACGAGGTCGACCTCGGGAAGGTGCTGCATTTCACGGAACGCATCCGACAGGTATCACGGGAGGATATCAATCGGCTCGCGGCGCGCCTTTTTCAAACAGCGCGACGTCGCACGGTCGTGCTCGGAGATGCGGACAAGCTGCTGCCGGGGCTGCATGCCACCGGAAGGAAGGTTGTCCTCACGCCTGTTTCTCAGGACTGAGTGCGGAACGGATTACCGTCAAGACTGTCAGGGGGATTAAGCAGTACGCGAACCGTGTCCCAGGCGTCACCCCGGTTCGCGACCACCACACGGGTCACAATCGTGTGCCAGCCTGAAAGATTGCGAATATCCCAGTCGAAATGATAGAACGGGAGATAATCGGAGTAATGGTGCACCCCGTCGAGGTGGAACTCCACATGGGCCTGGCAGCCACAATTCGAGCTCACTTCCGTGAGAATACGCAGAACGGTGTCACGCACGGTGCTGCTGTCCGTCGGCTGCGTTATGCGCACGCTGATAGCGGTGGGCGGTGAGGCGGCATCGTCACAGGCCGTGCTCGTGATGAGCAGGGCCGCGAGGAGGAGGAGGGGGAGGAGGCGATTGTGCAGCTGCGTATGGTGGTATTTCATCAGGGTCGTCCTGCCTGCAGTTGTTCGAAGGCGTGTATGACTGATTCGACAGGGAGATCACGCATGCAGATGTTGCCGATGGGACAGGAGGTCAGGTTGCAGGCGAGGCAATCCAGGTCTTCCAATCGCACCCACCCGCTGTGCTGATTCCACGGTCCCTGCAGATGAGGGTTCGTCGGACCGAATATGCCGAGCGTGGGAATGCCGACGGCTGCGGCGATGTGCATGGGACCTGCGTCGTTGCTGATCATGAAGTCGCAGGAGGCGATCAGCGCCCCGAGTTCCCGAATGCTTGTCTGCGGGGCGATGTCCGCATCATGCGCCATGTGCCGCGCGATCGTCTCAACGTCCTGTTTCTCGCCAGGTCCCCACAGGAGGAGGACGTTCGCGTCCCGATCGGCGATAAGACGGTCTGCAAGCGCTGCGTAGGAGGCGAGAGGCCAGCGCTTGGTCTCCCATGTCCCGCTGGGGTTTAGCGCGATGAGAGGGCCTTTCCGCTTCCTGAAGGTGCCTGCCACTTCCTCCATGCGTGCGCGTGTCTGGTCATCGAGCTGCAACACCGGCTGTTCGCTCACGACGGGGATACCCAGCTGGCGCAGCGGATCGAGGTTGAACTGCGTGTTGTGCACTTTGTCGGCGCGAGTTTCGGCATGGACGTTGTATGCCCAGGCGCGACCGCGGAACGGGTAACCCACGCGCAGTGCGGCACGCGTGGCCGCGGTATACTGCGCGGTTCTGGGATTGCAGAACAGATCGAAAACGAGGTCGTAGTGTTCGCGTGCGAGGCGCCAGAGAAGGCGGACGAATGAGTCCTTTCCCGGGTGGAATATGATGGCCTCGTCGATATGTGGATTTCCGAGGAGGATATCTGCGGCAGGCGCTTCGGTCAGGAAATGGATGCGCGCGGACGGGAAGGCGGCACGGAGATTGGGGGTCACGACCGTGCTGAGCAGGACATCACCGATCGCGCGGGGCTTGATCACCAGGATGGCGGATATGGGACGCTCAAGCAACGCCGGGTACGGCTGCAGGTCCTTCGCGTTTCTTGAGCGTCCCATGCGCATGAATTCTCAGTCGACCGGATCGAGCGTGCGGTTACGAGTCATGTTTCGCATCGAAGGCGGCATTTCACCATTGACGATGGCCATGGTATCGAGCGCGATGACCAGTTCCTCGTTCGTCGGGACGATGCCAACCTGCACCGGTGAATCGTCTGCCGTCACGAAGCGTTCCTTCGGACCGGACTCGTTTCTCGCCGCGTCGAATTTTACGCCGAGATGCGTCAGGCTGCTGCAGACGTGGTCGCGAACAAGCGTGCTGTTCTCGCCGATACCGCCGGTGAAGACAATCGCATCGACGCCGTTCATGGCCGCGGCGTAGGCTCCGACGTATTTGATGACGCGGTAGCAGAACATCTCGAACGCGATTTTTGCGCGATCATGATTCTTCTCTGTTTCCTCTTCGATCTCACGCATGTCACTGCTGACCCCGGAAATGCCCATGAGTCCCGAGTGCTTGTTGAGAAGCGTCGTGGCCTCCGCGAGCGAGAGCCCTTCCTTGCCCATGATGTAGAGAATCAGCTGCGGATCGAGGTCACCCGAGCGCGTGCCCATGAGCAGTCCCTCGAGCGGGGTGAAACCCATGGTCGTGTCGACGGATTGTCCGTTCCGCACGGCAGCCATGCTGCAGCCGTTTCCGAGGTGACAGGTGATGATTTTCAGATCGATGATGGGCTTGCCCATCATTTCCGCCATGCGGTTCGACACGTAGAAATGCGAGGTCCCGTGGAAGCCGTAGCGACGAATCTTGTATTTTTTGTAAAAGACATACGGGATGCCGTAGAGGAAGGCCTGCGGATCCATCGATTGATGGAATGCAGTGTCGAACACGCCTACCTGCGGAATGTCCGGCAGATGCTGGCGACAGGCCATGATGCCGCGGATGTTATGCGGGTTGTGCAGCGGTGCGAGCTCGATATTGTCACGCAGGGACTGCAGAACCGCGTCGGTTATCAGAACGGACCCGGCGAAATCTTCGGCGCCGTGCACGACACGATGGCCGACGGCATGAATTTCGGATTTGTCCTTGATCACCCCATGGTTTTTACTGAGCAGGACAGCCAGGACGTATTCGATGGCCATGCCATGATCGAGGATCTCTCCTGTCAGCTTTATCGTGTCATTGTCGTGGCGTGTGTTGGTGAGCAGCGCACCGCTCATACCGATGCGTTCCACCAGTCCCTTCGCGAGGCGCGTATTGGTTTCCGCCTCGATGAACTGGTATTTGATCGAAGAACTGCCGCAATTGACGACAAGAATATTCATCATGATAGTTGTTCCTTCCGCTTATTTCTCTGTGATGCGCTTTCCGGCTTCGTCGTAGCGGAAGAACCCTTCTCCGCTTTTCTTCCCGTATTTCTGCTCACGCACCTTGCGGCGAAGCAGGGGGCAGGGGCGATACTTGGAATCGCCGAGTTCCTGGAACATCGATTCCATCCAGGCGAGAAGTTCCTCGAGACCCATGCTGTCGGCGAGTTCCAGCGGTCCCATGGGCATGTTGTAGGCCAGACGCATTGCGGTATCTATGTCCTCCGCGGATGCGACGCCTTCCATGAGAATATACATGGCCTCGTTGAGCATGGGGATGATCACGCGCGTGGTGATGAAGCCGGGGTACTCGTACACCTCGACAGTCGTTTTTCCAATGCTTTGAATGAACTCGCGCGTGCGCTGGAAGGTCTCATCGCTGGTTTGAAAGGCGCGGACGATTTCACAGAGCGGCGTCTTGGGAACGGGGTTGGCGAAATGCAGCCCGATGATGCGATCCGGGGAATGCACGGGTTTGGCGATTTTCGTCAGACTGAGCGTGGACGTGTTGGACGCGATGATGATATCCTGGTCGCAGAGCTTGTCGAGGCGGATGAGCAGATCCTGCTTGAGATCGAATTGTTCGTCGACGACTTCCATGACGAAGTCCGTTCCGGCGACTTCGCTGATGTCGGTGGATACCTTGATGCGGCTGAG
>JAVVFP010000154.1:0-6894 GCA_032250495.1 Bacteroidota bacterium
GATGGAGCGGCGTGTCGCCCCGACGGCCTTTCGCACCCCGATCTCGCGTGTGCGCTCGGTCACGGCGACGAGCATGATGTTCATGATACCGATGCCGGCGGCAAGCAGGGCGATGCCTGCGATGGCGATGGTGCCGATACGCACCATGGCGGTGGTCTCGTTGAATTCCCTGATGATCGAGTCGTTGGAGAAAATCGCGAAATCGTTCTCCTCCCCCGGCGGCACGTCCCTCGCGGCCCGGAGGATGCCGATCACGTTGTCCTGCACATCGGCAAAGTTTTCACGGGACTCCGACTGCACCATGATGTGAATGGAGCGGTTTTTCCCGAAGCGTTCGAAAAACGTGGTGATGGGAATGACGAAGTAGCGGTCCTGGTTGCCGAAGAAGCCACCCTGCGACTTGAGTGTCCCGATGACTTTATAGCGTACCCCGGCCAGCGAGACGGTTTCTCCCACCGGATTGTAGGAAGGCGGGAAGAGGACGCGGGCCAGATCGTAGCCGAGCAGCACGACCTTGCGTGTCAGGTCGAGATCCGACTGCATGATGGAGCGTCCGCGGTCGATCTCCCACTGGTTGGTGGGCAGTGCGCCCGGGGTTTCCCCGGCCACGGCGATATTCGGATTGGTGATCGTCTTCCGCCAGCGCACTTCCATACCGAACTTCCAGCATTCGAGTCCGATATGTTTCGCGCCGCGCGTCCGTTCGAGCACCTGCAGTCCCTGCGCGTAGGTCAGGTCACGGCGATTGCGCATGCGCGTGTGCCAGCCCGGTCCCCCGCCCTGGTTGTTCGGATATTTCTGCACCTGGAAGGTATTGGCGCCGAGGGCACTGAGTCCCCCTTCGATACTGTTCTGCAGGGCGCCGAGCGAGGTCATCACCGAGATGATGGAGAAGACACCGATGGCGATGCTGAGCAGTGTCAGGAAGGAGCGAAGTTTGTTTCCGCGCAGCACCTGCCATGCGGTCGCGATACTTTCGCCGATCTGCATACGGACCTCGCTATTCGTAGCGGAGGGCGTCCACAGGATTCATCCGCGCGGCGGTGTAAGCGGGGACAATTCCAGAGATCAGTCCTACCGCGATGGAAATGGACATCGAAAGACCCACGACCCAGAGCGGCATGCTCGAGGGAAGGACCTCGTCGATGATCAGGCTGAGGGGCCAGGAAATGGCAAGCCCCAGCAGTCCCCCAATCAGGCAGATGGTCGCGGCCTCGATGAGGAACTGGAAGAGGATGGAGCGACGCTTGGCGCCGAGGGCCTTGCGCGTCCCGATTTCCTTGGTACGCTCCTTGACGGACACGAACATGATATTCATGATGCCTACCCCGCCGACCAGGAGCGAGAGCGAGGTGATGAGAAAACCGACGACGCCGATGGTGGACACGACTCCGTCGAACACCTGCTTGAGAAAGTCCTGCGTGTTGACGCCGAAATCGTCTTCTTCGCCGGGCGGTACGCCGCGGATGCTGCGGAATACGCCGATCATTTCGGCCTTGGCATCATCTTTCGGTACCCCTTCGAGCATCTTGACATGTATGTCGATGCTGCGGTTGGTGCCGAAAATCTTCAGGAAGTTTTCCATGGGGATGAACGCCTGCGTGTCCTTGCTGAACATGCTCGTCCCGAGGAAGTCTCCTTCCTTTTCGAAGACGCCGATCACGCGGTAGCTGTAGCCGGAGATCTTGATGGTCTTCCCGATCGGGTCCTCACGTTCGAACAGGTTGCTGGCCACGTCGTGCCCGATGATGCAGACGGGACGTCCCGCGTTGGACTCGTAGAGGTTGAAGAAGCGTCCCTCCTCCGGCACGACACCGGAGGTGATTTCATATTCCGGGACCGTGCCGTTGACGTTTCCCTTGACCGAGCGGTTCCTGTATTTCATCGTGCGCTGCCAGGTACTGACCACGGGCACGACGGCTTCCGCCAGCTGGAAACGTTCCTTGAGCTGCTCGGCCTGCTCGACGGTAACGTCCTTGCGGTTGCGCGCCTTCCACCACTCCCCGCCAAACCAGTCCCATTTACTGAGGTAATACGTGTCCGTCCCCAGCGAGGAGATGCTCTTGTCGAGCGCCGTACCGAGTCCTTCGATGACCGTTGCCATGAGCGTGACGACGACGACGCCGATCACTATTCCCAGTGTGGTGAGCACCGAGCGGAGCTTGTTGGCGCCGATCGCCGTGAGTGCGATGCGTATCCCCTCTTTGAAATCGTACAGACTCAGCATGTCCTCACCTAATTGCTTTCTGCGTAGATCCTGGGATTCTCCACGATCTCGTCGCTGGCGATTTTACCGTCGAAAAGGCGCACGACGCGATGAGCGTGAGCTGCAATGTCCTCCTCGTGCGTGACGAGGATGATGGTGTTGCCCTTGCGGTGGAGGTCGACCATGAGCTGCATGATCTCGATACCGGTTTTCGAATCGAGGTTGCCCGTCGGCTCATCGGCGAGTATGATCGATGGATTATTGACCAGCGCGCGCGCAACGGCCACGCGCTGACGCTGTCCGCCCGAGAGCTCGTTCGGCCTGTGCGTCATGCGGTCTGCGAGTCCGACCGAGACCAGGGCCTCCTCGGCCTTCTCCCGTCTCCGCGCCGCCGGAATCCCGGCGTAGATCAGTGGCAGTTCCACGTTGTGCAGCGCGGTGGAGCGTGGGAGCAGGTTGAAGGTTTGAAAGACGAAGCCGATTTTTCGATTGCGGATTTCCGCAAGTTCGTTGTCGTCGAGCTCGCCGACATTCTGTCCGCCGAACTCATACAGGCCGGAAGTGGGAGTGTCGAGGCAGCCGACCACGTTCATGAGCGTGGATTTCCCGGACCCCGAAGGACCCATGATAGCCACGTACTCGTTCTCCTCGATGTCGAGGGACACACCGGAAAGCGCATGGACGAGCTCGGCTCCCATGTCGTACGTCTTGATGACGTCCTTGATATGAATAAGTGGCATGCGGTCCTTCCGTTAATTGCTGAACGTCTGCTTACGGGAAACCTTGTTGTCGATGCGTACATGCGTGCTGTCGTCGAGTTCGCGGCTGATGGCACGGTAGCTGCCCTTTACGACTTCGGCGCCCTCTTCGATGCCATCGCGGATCTCGATGTAGGTATCACTGGAGATGCCGGTTTCCACGGACTTCTTGCGGGCAAGGCCGCCATCGACGACGAAGACCACTTCCTGCGGTTTATCCCGGAGCTTCTCTTCACGGTCGGTGATGCCCTCGATGGTCACGTCTCCGAACTCCTCTTCATCCTCGCCGTCCTCCCCGTCACCCTTTCCGCGGCGCCGCTCGCGCGTGGTGACGCTCTGCAGCGGCACGGAGAGCACGTCGTGACGGGTTTCGGTTTCGATGTTGGCGGAGCAGGACATGCCGGGACGAAACATCTCGTTCTCGGTCTGGATGATCAGCCGCACTTCGAAATTCGTCACCTCCTCCTGCGTCCCGAGTCCGGTCGTCGTCGCCGTATTGGCGATCTGGTAGACGGTGGCATTGAACAGGCGGTCGGGATATGCGTCGACATCGATGCGCGCAGTATCCTCGAGGGAAATCAGCACCACGTCGTTCTCGTTGACTTCCACGCGCGCTTCCATGATGGACAGATCGCTCACGGTCATGATTTCGGTGCCCTGCGTGAAGCTCGAGCCCGAAACGCGTTCACCGAGCTTGCTGATGCGCTGCGTGACCACACCGTTGATCGGTGAATAGATCGCCGTCTTGTTCAGGTCCTCGGTCGCGCGCGAGAGCGTCGCCTGCGCGTTCTGTACATCGAAGCGCGCCGCGTCCACGTTCGCCTTCGCGATCTCGAAGGTGCTTCGTATTGTCTCGAGGTCGGCCTCCGAGACCAGGCCCTTTTTGAACAGCTCCTGCTGCCGCTTGTACTCGCTCTCCACCTTGCGGAAATCCGCCTCGCGCTGCACGAGCATCGCCTTGGCGCGGTTGAGATTCGCGATGCTCTGGTCGCGCTGCGCCATGTACGTATCGGGCTTTATGCGCACGAGCAACTGCCCCCTTTTCACCTCGTCCCCCTCCTCGACGGGAAGCTCGATGATTTCGCCGCTGACTTCCGCGTTGATTTTCACCTGTGTCTGGGGCTGGATTTTCCCGGTGGCCTCGACCACCTGCGTGATGGTCCTGCGCTCGACTTTCTCGGTCTGCACGACGATGATATCGTCCTTTTTGCTGCCGATGATCACCGCGACGATGATGATGACGACCAGCACGCCGAGGGCGGAGAAAATGATAATTTTCTTTTTCCTGTTCTTCCCATTTTTGGCCATGAGTTGCCTCTGTCTATGCGCTGTTAGTACTGTATTCTTCCGAGTTGATAGTCCATCTGCCTGCGGGCGACCAGGTAGTTGAAGGTCGCGTTCACCACATCGGATTCCGCCAGCGTGAAATTGGCGTTCGCCACGATCATGTCGAGCAGCGTCCCCGCGCCGAGATTGTATCGCTCCTGTGCGATGCGCTGGTCCTCGCGGGCGGACTGCAGTTTCTTGCCCGAAATGTCGAGATTCTTTTCCGCCATCTCCAGGTCATTGAGCGCGCGCATGATGTCGGTGGCGATGCTGCGCCGCAGCTGGTTTTGCATCAGCTCCGCTTCCCTGAGGACGATTTCCGAGCGCTCGACGTTCGCGGATACCTGGAAATTTGAAAACAGCGGCAGTGAAACGCTGACGCCGTAGAAAAAGCGATCGTACATGTCGAAGGCGGCGAGTTCGAGGTTGTTCCACGTGTACTGCGCAAATGCGGTCACCGAGGGATAATGTCCCGAGGAAGCGATCGACACCCCCTTCTCGGCGCTCTTGACGTTGAGCGCGGACTGCCGCATGTCGGCGCGCGTCTGCATCGCACCGTCGACCATGTCCTCGAAGGTGGAAAGCGAGGCCCGGTAGGACTGCACGTCCGTGTCCGTGATCTCGAGGGGTACGCCGTCGCGCTGCAGCGCGAACTCCATCGTCGGTGCGATGCCCAGCAGCGCCTGCAGATCCACTTTCGCATTCTGCGCATTGTTGCGCGCTTCGATCACCGCGAGTTCGTCGTTGCCGACGGTCACCTCCTGGCGGTAGACATCCGCCTGCGGCACCGAGCCGACGGCGTTCATCTCACGGATGCGTTCGAGCTGGCCGCTGCTGCGCTCGAGGTTGCTCTCCGCGACCTTGACCAGTTGCTCGAAGCGCAGGACGTTGAAGTAGCCCTGCTGTATCATGAACACGATGTCCTCGCGCGTGCGCAACAGGCCCTGCTCGGAAGCCTCGTAGTCATAAAGGCTCTGATCGACCGTGTTGAAATTCCGCAGTCCGTCGAACACGGTGAGGCCGGCCTGCACGTTGTACGAATAGGAATTGCGCGAGGTGAACAGCTCGTTGCCGCGGAATCCGATCTGGTCGCGGTCATACCGCGTCCAGCTCCCGCGGGCGGCCACACTGGGCAGGAAGTCGCCCACGGCCTGCCTGCGGAATGTCCTGCTGCGTTCTACTGCATTGCGCGCCCGGTGCACCTCTATGTTGTGCTTCAGGCCGGTTGCTATGCACTGTTCAAGCGTAAATGGCCCCTGTTCCCCTTGCTGGGCCTGCAGCGTCGCGGCACTGAGCATGAGCGCGACGACTGCAAGGACTGTCTTGTGAACATTCATGTGGATGCAGTATCCTGTATGTGCTTGTTGGCTCGGTACGGAAGCGCATCGTACCCGTGAATACAAACGAATGAACGATGCGAAAGTTTCATTTTCTGAGATTCTCGGGCAGAGATTTCAATTCGCTCCTTCGCGAGCGGGCTTTTTTCTTCAGCGGCCGGCTGAGCACTTCGTCCTTTATCTCGCGGAGATAGCGCAGGGCGGCGTCGTGGTCATTGGGAATGATACCGTCGAGCACGGCGTCCTCGATACGTGTTTTGAGTATGCCGACGGCAATTCCGGGCTCGATGCCGCATTCTTCCATGATGGTCTCACCGTCCAGCGGCGGTTGCCAGGTGCGGAGCCGGTCCCTCTCCTCGACTTCCTCGAGACGCGCGACCAGGTGGTCGTAATTGCGCAGGTAGCGCTTGACCAGCTTCGGATTCTTCGAGGTGATGTCCGAGCGACACAGCCGGAGCAGCTCGTCGAGATCTTCCCCGGCGTCGAAAAGCAGCCTTCGCATTGCCGTATCGGTGACCTCCTCGTTGATCAGTGCGATGGGCCGCAGATGCAGCAGCACCATTTTCCTGACGAAAGGCACGGGGTCCATCGGGAGCTTCATCCTGCGGAATATGGGCTTCACCATGCGCGCACCGACTTCGGGATGCCCGTGAAAGGTCCAGCCCGTTCCACGGACGAATTCCTTTGTCCGCGGTTTCGCGATGTCGTGCAGAATGGCCGAAAAACGCAGCCAGATATTGTCGCTGACTCCGCAGAGGTTATCGAGCACTTTCAGCGTATGGTAAAAGACATCCTTGTGATGGAAGTTGCGCACCCCGTCCGGGTACTCGATCGAACGCTGGTCGACCCCTGCAAGCGTGTGGAATTCAGGGAACACGTATTCCATCAGGCCGCTTTCCTGCATCGGCGCAAAGCCGCGCGACGGCAGATCCGTGCCGAGAATTTTGAGGAATTCGTCGCGCACGCGTTCAGCGGACACTATCGCGATACGCTCTTTCATGCTCCGCACCGCCTGCAGCACTGCCTCGTCGAGCCTGAAATCCAGTTGCGCCGCGAATCGAAATGCCCGCATCATGCGCAGCGGATCGTCAGAGAACGTCGCAGACGGATCGAGCGGCGTTCGCAGCAGCCTGTGCGCGAGATCTCTTCGTCCGCCGAACGGATCGATCAGCGCACCGAAGCTGTCCGGCAGCAACGATGCGGCCATGGCGTTGACGGTGAAATCACGGCGGCGCAGATCGTCCTCCATGCTGCCGACCGTCACGAC
>JAVVFP010000156.1:0-6879 GCA_032250495.1 Bacteroidota bacterium
GCGCGAAGCGGTTCTGCTGGTCGATGGTCAGGCGGAAGCCGAAACCGAATTCGGCGTTGTCCTCGAACAGGGAGTTGGACCATGCCGGCCCCTGGCCGTCGGCGTTGACCGCCCAGGGAGTGGTGGGCAGGTTCCCGCCGTAAATCGAGGAGCAGCCCGTGGCATTGGCCACGATCATGCGGTCGCCGAAGAGCTGGCTGGTCAGCTTCACGTACGGCGTTTCGCCGCAGCCCGAGCAGGCGCCGGAGAATTCGAACAGCGGCTGCAGCAGCTGCGAGCCCTTGATGGTGTCGACGCGACAGGTGCTGCGGTCGAACTCGGGGATGGTGAGGAAGAAGTCCCAGTTCTCGCGTTCCTGTTCGCGGATGGGCGGCTGCGGGACCATGTTGATGGCTTTCAGGCGCACTTCCGACTTGTTCTTCGCGGGACAGACTTCCACGCAGAGGGCGCAGCCGGTACAGTCCTCGGGTGCCACCTGGATGGAGTACTTGAGTCCCTTGTACTCCTTGCCGCGTGCGTCGGTGTACTTGAAATTCGCCGGCGCGTCGGCCAGGTCCTTCTCTTCGAACACCTTGATACGGATGGTGGCGTGCGGGCACACCATGGCGCACTTGTTGCACTGTATGCAGGTTTCGGTGTCCCACTCGGGGATTTCCAGGGCGATGTTGCGTTTTTCCCACATCGTCGTGGCCGTGGGGAAGGTGCCGTCGACGGGCAGCATGCTGGTGGGAATGTCGTCGCCGTGTCCTGCGATCATCATCGAGGTGACCTCGCGCACGAAATCCGGTGCCTTGTCCGAGACCACCGGCGGCATTTCGATGCTGCTGCTGGCCGTGGCGGGCACGCTGACCTCATGCAGGTTCTCGAGCGTCTGGTCCACCGCGTCGAAGTTCATCTGCACGATGCGATCGCCCTTGCTTCCGTAGGTCTTCTTGATCGCGTCCTTGATTTTCGCGATGGCCTCGTCCTTGGGAAGGATGCCGGAAATTGCGAAGAAGCAGGTCTGCATGATGGTGTTGACGCGGGCGCCCATGCCCGTCGCCTCGGCGACCTTGTAGCCGTCGATCACGTAGAATTTCAATTTCTTGTCGAGTATCTGCTGCTGCACGGCGCGGGGCATCCTGTCCCACACCTCCTCGGGCCCATAGGGCGAGTTCAGCAGGAAGGTTCCGCCCTCGACGATATGCGAGAGCATGTCGAATTTCTCGAGGAAGACGAACTGGTGGCAGGCCACGAACTTGGCCGAGTTGATCAGGTAGGTGCTCTTGATCGGCCGGGGACCGAAGCGCAGGTGCGACGTGGTCATCGAGCCGGACTTTTTCGAATCGTAGACGAAGTAGCCCTGGGCAAAGAAGTCCGTGCCCTCGCCGATGATTTTGATCGAGTTCTTGTTGGCGCCCACCGTGCCGTCCGCACCGAGTCCGTAGAACATGCCGCGGAACACGTCGTCGGGTTCCACGCTGAAATGCCGGTCGAAGTCGAGGCTGCTGTTGGTGACGTCTTCCCTGATACCGACAGTGAAGTGATTTTTCGGTTTCGCCTGCGCGAGGTTCTCGAACACGCTGATGACCATCGACGGCGTGAACTCTTTCGAGGACAGGCCGTAGCGTCCGCCGACGACTTTCGGATAGGCGTCCATCGGCAGGCCGCCGTCGGTCATGACTTCGGCCAGCGCGGTGTGCACGTCCTGGTACAGCGGCTCGCCCGCGGCGCCGGGTTCCTTCGTGCGGTCGAGCACGGCGATGGATTTCACGGTGGCGGGCAGGGAGGCGATGAAATGCTTGACGGAGAAGGGGCGGAAGAGGCGGACCTTGATGAGGCCGACTTTCGCGCCGTTGGCGTTGAGATACTCGACGGCTTCCTCGGCCGCGCCGGCGCCGGAACCCATCATGATGATGACGCGGTCCGCGTCCGGGGCACCGACGTAGTCAAACAGCTTGTACTCGCGTCCGACCACCTTGCCGAACTCGTCCATGGTCTCCTGCACGATGTCCGCGCAGGCGTCGTAGAACGGGTTGACCGTTTCGCGGGCCTGGAAAAACACGTCCGGGTTCTGCGCCGTGCCGCGGATGACGGGTTTCTCGGGCGTGAGTGCGCGCCTGCGATGCGCGTCGATCAGCTCGTCCGGCAGCATGGCCAGCATGTCCTCGTCGGTCAGCTCCTCAATCTTCATCACTTCATGCGAGATGCGGAAGCCGTCGAAGAAATGCACGAAGGGGATGCGGGATTTGAGCGTCGCCGCCTGGGAGATCAGCGCGAAATCCATCACCTCCTGCACGGAATTCGAGGACAGCAGCGCGAAACCGGTCTGGCGCACGGCCATCACGTCGCTGTGGTCGCCGAAAATCGACAGCGCCTGGGCGGCCACCGAACGGGCGGAGACATGGAACACCGTCGAGGTCAACTCGCCGGCGATTTTGTACATGTTGGGAATCATCAGGAGCAGTCCCTGAGACGCGGTGAACGTCGTGGTCAGCGATCCCGTCTGCAGCGCCCCGTGCACGGCGCCGGAAGCGCCGCCTTCGCTCTGCAGTTCGGAGACCACCGGCACGGTGCCCCAGATATTCGGCCTGTTCTGTGCAGACCAGGCATCCGCCCATTCGCCCATGTTGGAACTGGGCGTAATCGGGTAGATTGCACATACTTCGTTGGTCTTGTGCGCGACGAAGGCGGCGGCTTCGTTGCCGTCGATCGTCACTTTGTTCCGGTTACTCATACTGTACCTCTGTTTATCAGATCGGTTGTGACTTTTAGCAATGAACGCGGCGGAGAGTCTCCCGCCTGTGGTCCACTTCGCGCTCCCCGCGCGAGGTCGGACGTTCCAAGTCATTGTTCGTGAAGGAATTGGACAATGATTCGGTCAGTACAGAAGGCATGCGTCCTTTCCGCTCCCCGCGGGAGCTTCTGCCCGCCGGCCGGTGGCCGGGAGGGGGATTGAAGAATGCAGCAGTGCGTTTCCGCCGCGGGCGAATGCGGACGGTTGGCGGGACAGGGCCGGTATGAATCTGTGATTTTCTTGAGCCGTGGAAGCCAGTGTCCATGGGACGTAGGTGCTGCGTGTATTCGGATATAAAGATAGCTCTGTCCAGAAACAAAATTACGAGAATTCGCGGTCATAAAAAAATGAGAATCGCGTGAATTCCGCGGGGGAGGGGAACACGGATCAGACGGAAAACCGGAACACGGATGAGACGGATCGGACGGATTTGCACGGAGGTTTTTTCGCGCGCCTGAAAAAACCTCCGTGCGCATCCGTAGGATCCGTTTCATCCGTGTTTCTCTTCCCCTATATTTAAGGTTTGACTCGAAACCAACAGAACGGGTGATCATGGAATTCACACAACGGACGCATACCTGCGGCGCACTGCGCGCAGGACACATCGGGGAAAAGGTGACGCTCAACGGCTGGGTGGACGGCAGGCGCGACCTCGGCGGGATGATATTCATCGACCTGCGGGATCGCTACGGCCTGACACAGGTGACCTTCGCCCCGCAGCACAGCGCGCAGGTGCATGCCAGTGCACACGAACTGCGATCGGAGTACGTGCTCTCCGTCACGGGCACCGTCCGGGCGCGGCCCGAAGGCATGGCCAACGCGGACATGCCGACAGGGGAAATCGAGGTCATCGTCGACGCCTTCGAAATCCTGAATCCCTCGGAGATCACGCCTTTCGAAATCGAAGACGACGTGGACGCGCATGAGGACCTGCGCCTGCGCTACCGCTACCTCGACCTGCGGCGTCCGGCGCTGCAGAAGCACCTGCTGCTGCGGCACCGGCTCTACCAGATCGTGCACCGCTACTTCGACGAGCAGGATTTCATCGAAATCGAGACACCGGTGCTCATGAAAAGCACACCCGAGGGGGCGCGGGACTATCTGGTGCCCAGCCGCGTGCACGAGGGAAAATTCTACGCGCTCCCGCAGTCCCCGCAGACCTACAAGCAGCTGCTCATGGTGGCCGGCTTCGACCGCTACGTGCAGATCGTCAAGTGCTTCCGCGACGAGGACCTGCGCGCGGACCGGCAGCCCGAGTTCACGCAGATCGACCTGGAAATGTCCTTCGTGCGTCCCGAGGATATCTATGGCCTGATCGAGGGTTTCATACAGCGCGTGCTGAAGGAAACCGTGGACGTGGAACTGGAGCTTCCCATTCCCGTGCTCGATTATTACGAGGCGCTCGAGCGCTACGGGTCGGACAAGCCCGACCTGCGCTTCGGCATGGAACTGGTCACGCTCAACGACGTGGTGAAGGGAAGCGGGTTCAAGGTGTTCAGCGGCGCGCTCGATGCGGGTGGCATCATTTCCGCCATCAACGTCAGGGGACAGGCCGAGACCTTCAGCCGCAAGAAACTCGACGAGGTCACCGAACGCGCGAAAGTCCTTGGCATGGGCGGACTGGTATGGATGAAAGCCGCGGAAGGCTCCCTGAGCAGTCCCGTCGCGAAATACCTCACCGATGACATGCTCGCCGGCATCCGCACGGCCACGCAGGCCGAGGACGGCGACCTGCTTCTCATCGTCGCCGACGCGCGACGCCGGCAGGCGCTCGAAGCGCTGGGTACGCTGCGCGTGGAACTCGCCCGCGAACTCGACCTGGTCGACCGCACGGCGCATCGCCTGCTCTGGGTGGTCGACTTTCCCCTCTTCCAGTGGGACGAGGAGACGCAGCGCTACTACGCGGAGCATCATCCCTTTACGTCCCCGAAACCTTCGGATATTTCCCTGCTCGAGAGCGATCCCTCCTTGGCGCGGGCGGACTGCTACGACCTGGTATGGAACGGCAGCGAAGTGGGCAGCGGTAGTATCCGTATCCACGACAGCGCCCTGCAGGCGAAGATTTTTTCCGTGCTGGGCCTTTCCCCCGAGGAGATCGACGAGAAATTCGGCTTCCTCATCAACGCCTTCCGTTACGGCGCCCCACCGCACGGCGGCATGGCCATGGGACTCGACCGCATCGTCACCCTGCTGTCCGGCATCGCTTCCATCCGCGAAGTGATCGCCTTCCCGAAAACCAACAGTGCGCTGTCGCTGATGGACAGCTCGCCCTCCCCGGTGTCGGAGGCGCAGCTCAAGGAACTGCATATCAGCCTGAGGAAATAGCCGCATGATGGATCTGGTTTTCTACAACATTTCGCAGCTCGTCACCGTCGCTCCCGGCGACGCACCCCGCACCGGCAGCGCGATGCGCGACATCGGTCTGCTGCGCGACGCGGCGGTGGGCATCCGTGACGGCCGCATCGCCTACGTGGGACCCTCCGACGGCATCGACATCGGCGATGCGGAGCGCAGCATCTCCGCGTTGGGGAAGACCATTCTTCCCGGACTGGTCGACTCCCATACGCACCTGGTGTTCGCCGGGGCGCGTGAAGAGGAATTCGCGCGGCGCATCGCGGGTGCGACCTACGCGGAGATCGCGGCCTCCGGCGGCGGCATCAACACCACGGTGAAGGCGACGCGCGCCGCCGGCAAGGTGGAACTCATCGAGTACGCCCTGCACCGGCTCGACAGCTGCCTCGCCTTCGGCGTGACGACCGTGGAGATCAAGAGCGGCTATGGACTGGATTTCGAAAATGAAATCAAGATGCTCGAGGTCATCAACGAACTCCGGGATCTGCACGTGGTGGAAATCGTGCCCACGTTCCTCGGTGCGCATACCGTTCCCTTCGATTACCGCGACAGGAGGGAGGAGTACCTGCGCCTTGTGCTCGAGGACATGCTGCCGGAAGTCGCCGGGCGCGGACTCGCCGAGTACTGCGACGTCTTTGTCGAAAAAGGAGCGTTCACCGTGGAGGAGGCGCGCGAGATCCTCACGCGCGCAAGGCAGCTCGGACTCAAGGTGCGCGTGCACGCCGATCAGATCACGGCTGGATGCGGATCGGAGCTGGCCGCGGAAATGGACGCCGCTTCGGCCGACCATCTCGACCATATCAGCGATGAGGGGATCGCCCGGATGAAGGAAGCGGGCACGGTGGCCACGCTGCTGCCGGGTGTCTCGCTCTTTCTCGGGGAGTCCTTTCCCGACGCGCGCCGCCTGATCGAGGCGGGACTCCCCGTCGCCATCGCCACCGATGCGAATCCCGGTTCCTGCATGAGCGAGAACATGCAGCTGATGATGAGCCTCGCAGCCCTGCAGATGCGCATGACCATGGAGGAAACCATCACCGCGTCGACGATCAACGCGGCGGCGGCGCTCGACCGTGCCGACACGCACGGAAGCATCGAAGTCGGCAAACAGGCCGACCTGCTCATGTTCGACACTCCCAACTATCAGCGCATCCTCTACCATTACGGCGTCAATCACCTCGGCACCGTGGTGAAAAACGGGCGCGTGGTGCTGGAGCGGCACTACGCCAGCGCATGACGATTGGGCGTGTAAAAAAGCAACGCGTTCCGTAATTTTCGGGAATCCAGGATAAGCCGGGTGTAAACTCCCGTGTCCAAGAGGAATACTCGTACCGTACATAACAGCAGGAGACTTTCATGAAACAGTTTATCGTCATCGCCCTCGCCGCCGTGCTGCTTACCGCCTGCGGCCAGCAGAATCAGGACCAGGACAGCGACGCCGCCGCGGGCAGCGCCAGCACGGTCGCCGTGCTGCTGACGGACGCCGAGGCGAACATCGACAAGGAAGTGACGATCGAAGGACTGGTCACCCATGTCTGCAAGCACGGCGGTCGCCGCGTGCACGTGACGGACATCGAGACCAATGACAAGATCCGTGTCGAGGCGCCCGAGGACATGCCGTCCTTCGCCCGCGAACTCGAAGGCAGCGACATCGTCGTGACCGGCCTGCTTCGCGAGACACGCATCGACGCCGCCTATCTCGACGAGTGGGAGCAGGAAATCCGCGCCGCCAACGAAGAGGAAGAGGCGTCGCA
>JAVVFP010000155.1:0-6370 GCA_032250495.1 Bacteroidota bacterium
CTCAACCCATGGTACGAATCTTTAAACTATCCCACAAGCTTTCCGGAAGAGCCATACGATGTGCCATACAGAGATGATAACCAACATTTTGATCATATTAATCGCATTCATTCTGATTGACTCAGACACTATTCTACATTCTGATCCACACCGATGGATCATCAGGATCACAGAAATCACATGGCCGTATTTTACATTTATACAAATGCTGCTTGTAGCTCACGGTTTGCCTAGGATACTGCAACCAGCCTTTTGTGGCAGCCGTGCGCGCTAATCGGTCCATTAATTGCCAAAACAATTCGACTTGAACCTCACATGGGATACCCTCAAATAGATACTCCCATGCATATAGGTTTACTTCCTCTAAGTTGTAATTGCTTGCAGCCTCAAACAAGAAGTAGAATTCCTCATTGTCAAATGAGAGATTACCCACTCTACTCCACCACTCTCCAACATCAGACCAAATACTCTCATCATAAGCATACGACTCATGTCCAACTGGCCAGTAGATTATTTCGTTGCATTTGAATCCTGCCTCTAAAGCTATCTCAATATGCGCTAATGTGCCAACATGTACGCCCGTAACTCCGTACTTATCCTTAAGTATCCTATGATACTCTACAGATCTCTCTCGGCCTTCAGAACCGAAACAGGGCGGTGGATGAATGGAAATATGGCGACCTTCAACTGGCCGATATCCTGAAGCTGGATCAGGTTGATATTCCCGCTCAAGTTCTGTTTTGTAACATTTATCGATAGCCATTTATCTTCACTTTTAATGATTCGACCCATGAAACACGTCACACAGCTTACGGCACAACAATAAGAGCGAGATCATACATGCTGATGTTCGTTCCATCGAATGCCCACAGTCCCATGTGATGCATTCCTAGCATCGCTCGAAGTGTGATATCGATTGTCACAGTTCCACTCCAACTCGCGCCGTCCCAGTAGATGACAGGGACTTGACCCTGCATCCCACCTCGTGTTCCGGCATTGATGAGAAACGAAATCTGAATTTCCTGTACAGGGCTACCGGAAAGAGCCAAATAGATATGATTCACCCATTCGGTCCCCCCTCTTACAAAGATGTGATTCCGGAGTGGATGTGAAAGATTGTTTGTCGAGATACTTATTGGAGTCGCAGACCAGCCACCTCCTCCTGCATCGAGATAATTCCCACTAAACTTGAAGCTGCCCTGAGTCCCCCCAATGCTTGCGGCAGCGATTAGATCGCGTGGATCACGAGGACACATCTTCTGCAACGCAATCCAGTCTCGCAACTTCTCTTGATTGCATGTGCCCGGCACGCTATTGAATTGATGCATAATCATCCTCCTAGGTGTTTGTATGCTCTGCACGATTGCGCTTGAGTCTACGTGGCCCATAGCAACATGATGGATTTTCTCCATTGGGTCCAATAGTTCGAAGAGGGTTTCTTACAAAGAAAAATAATTAGGCCTCTAAAGTCAAACCTAAACTCCTCGATAGCGGCCATCCTTTTGCAGTAGCGGTCAAAAAAGGACGCACCTGTGTTGCCGGTTTATGTAAGCACCAACAATGCATATTACCCGAAAGCGTACGTCGAGTATCTGAGTGCGCAGGGCTGGGACTATTCGATCTCGGTCATCGACGGGACGTATAAACGTCCGATCTGCGGAAAGCGCGAGCGCAGATCTCGGAAGACTGGACGACCATCAATGCCAATGAGGATGCCACCATCGTCACGCATCGGCCGGACGGATGACGTCAGCGCCAATCCTATCTCGTCATCCGCAGCGAATGGGATTGGGCGCAACGATTAGCCTTCCCGCGGCATACGGTGATCTGTGTGAGTCGTACTGATCTCCCAATAAAGAAGCTCGTGCGGCGGCATCGCCGCAAACAGGGCATGGAGAATGAATTCAAGGGCCCTCCCGACGCTCGATCTGCACCATCCGCCATGCCTGCGTTTCTTTACCAACCAGGCCTTCTACGCCTGCGGACAGCTGGCGCATCTGCTGCTGTGTGCCGTGCAGGATTATCTGTTGCCTCCGTCGGCAGTGCCGAATTTCCCCGCGCATGGTTGATTTTTCTTCCGCCGCCTGCTATATTTGTACTCTGTATTAGTTGCGCCTGTAGCTTAATTGGATAGAGCACCTGACTACGGATCAGGAGGTTCGGGGTTCGAGTCCCTGCGGGCGCGCAGCCAGCAAGTCCCTCACAGCGAGGGATTTGCTTTTTTATCCCTATCCGAACGCAGCCCCATAGAACAGGAGGACATTGATGCAGGCCATTGCCCAGACCAACTTCGAAAACCTGAAACTCTTCCGCCGCGGCAAGGTCCGCGACGTCTATGACCTCGGCGACAAACTGCTCATCGTGGCCACCGACCGCCTGTCGGCCTTCGACGTGGTGCTGCCGGACCCGATCCCCCTGAAGGGAACCGTGCTGACGCAGATCTCGAAGTTCTGGTTCGACCGCACGACGCATATCACCCCGCATCACTGCATTTCCACCGTGGTGGAGGAGTATCCCTCCTCCGTCGGTCCCTACGCCGCGAAACTCAAAGGCCGCAGCATGCTGGTCAAGAAGACGAAGCCCCTGGCCATCGAATGCGTGGTGCGCGGCTACCTGACCGGCAGCGGACTCAAGGAGTACCGCCGCTCGCAGTCTGTCTGCGGCATTCCCCTCGGCGAAGGACTCGTCGACGGTTCCATGCTGCCCGAGCCGCTGTTCACGCCCTCGACCAAGGCCGAGGAGGGACATGACGAGAACATCGACTTCGACACCGCCGCCGACATCATCGGCCGCGAACAGGCGGAGAAAGTCCGCGACCTGAGTATCGCCCTCTACAGCTTCGCGCGGGATTTCGCCCGGGAACGCGGCATTATCATCGCCGACACCAAGTTCGAATTCGGCGTCGACGACAACGGCGACATCATTCTCATCGACGAGGCGCTCACGCCCGATTCCTCGCGCTTCTGGCCGATGGAGGGCTACGCCCCCGGACAGTCGCAGCCGAGCTTCGACAAGCAGTACGTGCGCGACCACCTCGAAGCGGTGAACTGGGACAAGACCCCGCCCGCACCCGAGCTTCCGGCGGACGTCATTGCGAAGACCACCGAGAAATACATCGAGGCCTTCCGCCTCGTCACCGGCGAAACACTGAAGATCTGACGGCAAGAATGAGCGCAATCACCCCGAAACTGCCCTTCAACGAGCACAAGCATCCCCCCACGCGGCCGGAAATCGACCAGCAGCTGGGCATGCTGCCGGCCATCGAACTCAAGCGCTTCGAGCATCAGCTCGAATTGATCGAGGAGAATATCAACTGGTCCCTGCAGTGGTATGAAAACGAGGCCGGCTGGGGGAACCGCGCATCCTACCGATCGCGCGTGGTCTGCGTGCTGCATTTCTACAAGGGCTTTTTCTCCGTCACCCTGTCGGTACCCGCCACCGAGAGCGACGACTACCTCGCGCTCAGGACCACCACGCCGCTCGTGCGCACCGCCTTCGAGCATTACAAGCCGTCGGCGAAAATGAAGTGGGTGACCTTCAACATCAGCCGGCGCGAGGACGTCGACGCCGTCGTCGCCATTGTGGAAAAGAAAATGGAAGACCTGCGGAAAAAAACCGGGAAGTAGTACCCGCTGCGTCCCTGCCGGATTTTTCCATTTTTTCGCGCCCGCGCGCAGCATACTTTTCTCCCTGCGGATTCGTTCCGCAGGGAGATTTCATTTTCAGGGAGAACTGTCATGTCCACGCTCGAACAGCGCTACTTCCGCGGCGACGCGGAGGACGCGTCGCATCACATCTACTCGTTCCTCACCTGCCGCCTGGTGCATTCCATCCCCTTCTCCGCCCGCGAGCGCCTCATGCGCTACCGCTGCAGCTGCGAGCAGCAGCTGCAGTCCGGCGACGGACTCGGCCAGGATGCCTCGGGCGACTTTGCGGCCCAGCTGTTCCGTTTCTGGGACGGCCTGCTCGGGACCTCGCCCGGTCCGACTTGGCTCGGTCACCCGGCGGTGGCCGAATTCACGCAGGTGTCGCTGCACGCCATGGAAGGCGTGCTCTGCCGCCTCGAGGGCTACACCATTCTGCCAACGCATATCCATGTCTGCTACAGCCAGGACCTCGCCCTGCGCAGCGGTCCCGCACCCACGCACGTGGCCGACGCCCTCAAAACACCGGTGGCGCATTTCGCCGCGCGCGTGCTGGACCTGCGCGGACCGTTCTGGCAGGAACAGGACTATCACCGCATCCTCCGCAGCCGCCGCGAGGTCGACAGCATCCTGCGCTACATCCGGCGCGACGCCGTGCGCAGCGGCCACGCCGCCCACCCCGCCGAGTGGCCCTGGACCTGGTGCCGCGGGGACGCGGTGAAACCGATGGAATGAAGGAAAAAAGGAAAGATGGAAACATGACCTCGCAGCCATATTTCCATCTTTCCTTCATTCCCATCTTTCACATTGTGCGCAGACTTCCCCGAACTGCGCCTCGCGGCCACGCTGCCGGCAAACTTCGCCCTACAGCACCAACCCCACGAAGAACACGGCTGCGAGGAAGGCGATGAAGTCGGCGAGCAGGCCGGTGGGCAGGGCGTGCCGGGTGTTGCGGATGCCGACGGCGCCGAAGTACACGGCGAGCACGTAGAACGTGGTCTCGGTGCTGCCGTAGAGGGTGGAGACCAGCACGCCGATGAAGCCGTCGGTGCCGTAGGCCTGCATGGTTTCGGTCATGATGCCCAGCGAGCCGCTGCCCGATAATGGACGCATGATGGCCATGGGCAGGGCTTCGGCGGGAATGCCGACGAAGTCGGTGACGGGACGCACGAGGGTGATGAACACGTCCATCGCGCCGCTGGCGCGGAAGATGGCGATGGAGACCAGCATGAGCACGAGATAGGGAATGATGCGCACGGCGATCTGAAAGCCCTCCTTGGCGCCCTCGACGGCCACCTCGTAGACTTTCACCTTCTTGAAGGCGCCGTAGCCGAGGAAGAACAGCATCAGCGCCGGAATGGCCAGCGCGGAGATGACGGAGACGAGCGTGCGGAAGATATCCATCAGTTGGCCTCCGCACGGTCAAAACGGAACATTTTCACCCGGGACAGCAGCTTGGAAATGGTCACCGCGAATATCGTGGCCGTCAGAGAGGCGAGAAAAGACGTGCCGATGATGAAGGCCGGGTCGGAAGATCCGGCCGCCGCGCGCACCGCGATGGCGGTGGCGGGTATCAGCGTGACGCACGACGTGTTCAGCGCGAGGAAGGTCACCATGGCGTCGGTTGCAACGCCGGATTTCGGATTGAGCTTTTCCAGCTCTTCCATGGCCTTGAGACCGAAGGGCGTGGCGGCGTTGCCGAGTCCGAGCATGTTGGCCGAGATGTTCATGATCATCGATCCCACGGCGGGATGCTCGGCGGGCACGTCGGGGAACAGGCGCACGGTGATCGGACGCACCAGGCGCGCGAGATGCGTGATCAGTCCGGCTTCCTCGGCGACTTTCATCACCCCCAGCCACAGCGCCATGATACCGATCAGTCCGAGCGCGATCTCCACCGCCAGTCCGGCGATCTCGAACGCCGCGTTGGTGACCTTGCGCAGGTAGACGAGGGAGACGTCGTCGACGCGCATCTCCCAGTCCGCGCCCGCGCGGCGCAGGTTGGCCGCGAGCGTCTCCCCCCCGCCGAGGGCCTCGGCCATGACGGTGAAGCGTCCTGCGGACGCCACGCGCACATCGATCTGCGCCGAGGCGCTGCCGTCGTCGCGGAAGGTGACGCGCGCGGGCAGCGCGGCGTCGGCGGCGATGGCGTCGGTGGAGAAATGCGCGCGCAGCTGCGCGGCGCTGACATGCAGCGTGGCCTGCACGGTCGTACCCTGACCGGTGCCGGTCACCTCCCCGTCGGGACCTTCGAGGCGCACCTCCCAGGGAATGCCGTTGCCGAAGCTGTTCTGCGTGACGTCGTACACGTCGCGTCCCGCGGCCGTCAGTATGCCGATGACGATGAGGGCGAGCCAGATGTGATTGAGCATAGGCGCCGTGTGAATGGTTGCGATGGAGGCGCGGACCACGCCGTCCGCGCCGGAAGGATCAGCGCATGATTTCCGTGCGCACGCCTTTGACGACGTAGTCGCCATCGTCGATGACGCGCACCTCGTCCTCTTCCACGCTCACGCCGATGAAGCGGCAGACGCCCTCGTTGTCTGTCATGGCCGTCAGTGCGTGGTTGAGCTGCACGCGCACGAAGGGCGCGGGTTTGCCGTCCGCGTCGTGCACGGTGACTTCCACCATTTTCGTCCCCTCGGTGCCGTAGCCCTCGGCGGCGAGAATGGAGGCGTACATGGCCCAGGCGATGTTCCAGCTGAACAGCGGAGCGAGCTGCTGCG
>JAVVFP010000155.1:6380-6879 GCA_032250495.1 Bacteroidota bacterium
GCGCGTATGTGCGGTTCGAGGGCACGGGCAGCGTCACGCTGATCTGCTGCCGGTTCTTCAGTTCCTCGCGCCAGGGAATGCGCAGCACGAAGCGGTTGAGTCCGATGCCGGTGAACTGCGGGAAAATCCGCTGCATGCGCACGCCGAAATTCCTGCTGTCCGACTGCGCGTTGGCGCGCAGGGTGATGACGCGGTCCGCGCCGCTGACGGCGAACTGGAACAGAGGGGCGTCGGGGTACAGCGCGAGAACATCCTCGAGCGTCTGCTGCCCGTCTGTCACCGGCACGATCACGCGTGCGCCGCTGGCGGTGAGCAACTGCCGCAGATGCCGCATGCTCATCGCGTCGACGCGGTCCTGCATGTTTTCCGTCGCGTCGGGAATATCGAGGATGACGGTCTTGCCGCGCAGGGCGCCGTGCGCCACGGGCGAGAGCAGCACCGGGTCCTGTATGGGACGTCCGCTGAGCTGCTCGGCACGACCGAAGTATCCGGTCGCGCT
>JAVVFP010000157.1:0-6862 GCA_032250495.1 Bacteroidota bacterium
ACGGCAGGTTCTGGGCCGAAAGGTCTGCGACGAGCATCAGCAGGGCGATGAGCGCACCGGTGAAGACACGCGCGGACGCAGACGCGAAATGCGGTCGTTGTTGCTTCATGAACTACCTCGTGGATTTGGATAGGGAATGGGAAATATTGAAAAGTGGATTGAGAGCGCCGTCAAAAACTGTTCATCCTTCTCCGCATTCCGGGCAACGAAATGTGGGAACAATGCCAGCTATCACTTTCTTTCACATGGAACATTCACGCACGCATACGCACAACCTTCAATACAGGCCGTATTCGTCTAATTGCGGGGAAACCGCCTCCTGAGCAGAGTACTTGTAGATGGTGGACGAAAGGTCGTTGTGAATATACGTGTGAATATTTTTTCCACGCAATGGCTAATTATTCACGCTGTGCTTAAAGTTCACTATATCAAGCGAAGGGTCGCTTTTATATAGTGAATTATTAGCACTGTCCTGGCGGGTTCGAGAAAACCGAAAGGTGGGAGTAGGAGCGGAGGGTCGGAAAAAAAAACGGAAGCATCGTAAGGATGCTTCCATTTCAGCGGGAATGCGGGTCTTGTCAGCGTGGACTGATGGTGACGCTGATGCGAAGGTCCTTGTTCATGACCACGTCTTTCGCTTCGCCGTAATCATCCATGTCGACATGGATACGGTTGACTTCATCCAGTCTCCGTTCGATAAAAAACTGTTCGCCGGTGTGAAATACCGCCGTCCCGCTGTCCTCGGTGACCATGGGCGCGTCCTCCGCACGCATCCGCTCCTCGATTTCCGAGCGGTCGAGCGTGTAGGTGACATCCACGAAATCCTCCGCCCCGTCGCGCGGTATCTCGGATTCTATCGAAGCCTTGAGCTTTCCCGCGCTCAGCGCGTAGACGCTGTGGAACAGGACCTGCTCGAGCTGACGCGTCAGTATGGCCGTGGCCACTCCTTCGTCGAGCTCCTCGAGTGCGGAGAGCGTCTGCACATCGGAAATGCTGCCATCGTCCCCGGCCGTGAAGCGGAATTTCCACTGCTCGCGTTCCTCACGGGCGGCATCGCCGGACTGCGCGGTGAACACGGTCAGTGTCACCGGCACGCCGCCCCCGGTTTTCTCCCCGGTTTCGATGCGCATGCGCTGTGTATTCGTCACGGGAATCACATCCTGGAAACCGTCGAACCCGGATAGCGTCTGCTTGATACTGACGGAGTAGCTGCGCTCCGGGAGAAAACGGGATTTCGTCGCCTGTGCCGCGGCGTCTTTCCACGGGACGGCGATGAGGAATAAAAGGAAGGGAAATACAGTCAGTGTACGTTTCATGGGAATCAGCCCCTGTAAATTGAAAACATCAATCCTGCACAGAATAGTGAAGGCGCGGGAAAGAAAAAAGGCCGTCTCTCTCCCCTGCGCTGCGTAAAGAACACGGCGGAAATGAAATGGTTACACTCAGGATTGCATGTGATCCAGGCTGCGACCGAAATCCTCAACGGAGAGGTTGCGGCTGAAGCGCCGCCTCTCCCGTCCGTCGACGAAAAGCACGATGGTCGGTACGGCGAACACCATGTGCTGACCTGCAACGGCAGGATACAGCGACGAATCCACGTAAAGAAATTCCACCCCGGATCTCTCCGCCACCATCGCCTCGATTTTCGGCCGCAGGACCTTGCACACCGTGCAGGTCGGCGTAGAAAAATACGCGACGAGGCTCGAAGAGTTTCTGATGCGATCCAATAGCCTTTGTTCGCTGCTCTCGCCCATATCCGCTCCTTGCTGACCGCAATTGTTTTCACCGTCAACATACGATAAGAATACCGGATTTCCACATCACGCAGTTCGATCTTACGTGCGGAACTCCCTTGTGATTGACGCCGTGGCTTTCAATATTGGCGTTCAGGCATGTGAACAATCAGAGGCAGGCATCATGGCGGACCCGGTGACGGTACATAGGAACGACAGCATCGCTACCCTGGCCATCGCGCGGCCGGAAAAGCGGAATGCGCTGAACGCGGAAGTGGTAACGGCCCTGCAGGATAAATTCGATGTTCTGGAAGCGGACCCGGCCGTACGCGTGATCATCCTGACCGGGGAGGGACCCGTGTTCTGCGCCGGGGCGGACCTCGCGTACCTGCAGAAAATCAGCGCCAACAACGTGTTGGAGAACGCCGGGGACTCGGAAGCATTGATGCGCCTGATGTACAGCATCCGCGCCAGCCGCACGCCCACGATAGCACGGATAAACGGACATGCGATCGCCGGGGGGTTCGGTCTCGCGCTCACCTGCGACATCCTCGTCGCGACGTCCACCGCCCGCTTCGGCTTCACCGAAGTACGCATCGGTTTCGTACCCGCCATCGTCATGAAACTCGTCATCGAACGCGCAGGTATGGGACGGGCGAGGGAACTGCTGCTGCGGGGACATCTGATCGACGCCGATACCGCCCTCTCTTATGGATTGCTGAATCACGTCGTCGCTGAAAATACGCTCGATGACACCGTCGCGGGCATCGCAACGGAATTCGCCACCCTGGTGTCCCCACAGGCCGCTGCCATGACAAAGCAGCTGATGATGGATGTGGCCCCGCGCGACATCGCCGACGCCATGCACTTCGCCTCGCGCCAGAACGCCATCAGCCGTGAAACCGACGACTTCCGCGAGGGTATCGCAAGCTTTCTCGAGAAGCGGAAGCCGTCCTGGTAGCGCACCTTCGGTGTGTATTTGCTCCCGCCTGCGGCGGGACCGTATTCGCCAAATGAGAACGTTCCGACACCCGCCGAAGGCGGGTAAATACGCACCGCGCAGCGGTGCAAATACGCGCTGCGCAGCAGCGCAATTACGCGCCGAAGGCGCAATTACATCATGCCGGCCTGCTTGCGCAGGAACCACTCGGCGGCGAAGAAGAGAACGGCGAGGGCGAGCAGCCAGACAATGTTCCAGAGCTGAATATCTTCCTTGATCAGGCGTTGGACGGGAGTGAAGTCCGCACCGTTCTGCACGGCGGCGGGGAGTCCCGCGGCATCGGTGACGAGGTGATAGCTGCCGTCTGTTTCCGCGGCGATCTGGCGCAGCAGGACATTGTTCATGCGCGTGTTCTGAAATTCGATGTTGAGTTCACCGACGCTGAAGCGACCTTCGTCGCTGCCCAGTTCCCTTCCGTCGAGTACGGCGGTGCCGCTGTAGCTGTAATCCCCTTCGTCGGTGATGTCCAGCACCGCGCTGTAGCGACCGCTTCCCCGGGGATTGAGGATGAGTTCACGCTCCTCCCCCTCCTTCCGCACGGTAACGCTCACGGCGGCATTGTCCACGGGCTCATAGCTCTCGTTGTACACCTGTCCCTGCAGTTCGATTTCATCTCCACTGTCGAAGAATTCCTTCACGGGACGAATGCGCACGCGCTTGTCGTCCTCCCGTGTCGTGAGCCAGCGGATGGCATTGGAGACGAGGACGCCGGGGACCTCGCCGTCGAGCACGTCATAGGCGAGTTCCCAGCGCCAGAGTCCGTACGCGGTCCATGCCAGCACCTTGCTGCGGTTGAGTGACCGCGTCATCAGCAGCGGTTCATCGAAGCTGATATTGTTCAGCCGCATGGTACCGAGCACCTTTGTTCCTGCCCGTGCCCGAAAACTCGACTCTGTCTTGAACAGCGGGGGCAGTTCCGTCCACAGGTCAGCGGGAAGTCCGCTGCTGAGGATGGGATTGCCGCGTCCCGCCTCGGCGAGTTCGAAAAAGACCTCGGTTTCCTCGGGACGCGCCTGCACGATATCGTACGGCAGCCAGGCATCGAGTCCCTGTCGCAGCGCGCGAAAATCCATCGTTCTGCTCGGGAGCAGGAAAAGCGGAACGCGTCGCGCGTCGATGGCTTCCGCGATCTGCCGCAGCACGGTTACGTCCGCCCCGCGTGCGGGCGCGGGCGCATCGCTCACTGCGCCGGCGTCGACGGAGCTGCCGCTTCCGCCCGCCGGGAAGCCCGCGAGAATGATGCAGTCGGCGTCCAGAAAAGTCTGCGCCACCGGGGCGTCCTCGTACCAGCTTCCGCCGGATTTCCGCACGAACAGCTGGGTGGCGATATTCCTGTCCTTCCGCAGTTCGCGCTGCAGCAGGGAAACGTCCGCACTCGGGGCACCTGCGACGATGACGATGTTCATGCGGCTCTTGAGCACCTTGACGAAGAAGCTGCGGACGTTGTTACGCGCCGTCAATTCGCCTTCCACACCGTCGACGCGTACGGTCAGGCGTCGCACTCCTTCCTCCCCGGGCGTCCACACGAATTGCACGGGATACTCGTTGACTCCGGGACGCAGCTGCACGACCTGCTCCGCCACCTGTCGGTCGCCTTCCAGCAGGCGGACCGTGGTCCTTTCCCCGTCGAAACCCGCCGAGCGCACGGTGACGTCGACCGGAAGTGTGCTTTCGAGGTAGGCGATGGAATTGGCGAGTACGCGGCTGACGAGCACGTCTTTTTTCTCGGTGGAATCGCCGACGGCGACGACATGCACCGGCAGTCCGAGGGCGCGCGCGGCATACAGCGGATTCTTGCCCGCGGTAAACACTCCGTCGGTCACGAGAACCACGCTGCGAAGATTGTCCTGCGACCCGTTTTCGTACACCTCCTGCAGCGCGCTGCTGATGTCGGTCTCCCCGCCCGTGAAGCGCAGGCTGTCAGCGGTGATCTGCTGCATCGGGTAGAGCTTGCCCGCGAACAGCGCCGGCATCCTGGTCCCGTCTCCCTCGAGGTTCCGGTAGGCGGCGCTCTCGACGAAATCCCGCACGAGCGCACTCCGTGCGATCCCACCGTCCTCCACCGTCATGCTGCGCGAATCGTCCACCAGCACGGCAACGCGGGGAGGCAGCTGCTCACTGTGCTGCAGGTTGAGCACGGGCTCGAAGAGCAGGAAGAGCAGCACGCTGAGCGCGAGCGTCCGCAGCGTGACGAGCGCGATGCGGCGGCGGCGCGTGATTTCAGGGACGGTATGCCGGTAAACCCATAGCGAGAACAGTGCCGCGACCACGACGAGTGCGATCAGCAGCGCCACGCTTTCCGAAAGCGAGAGCGCGAAGGACATGAGGATGTGTTTGAAATGCATACCCGTACGGTTTCCTTACTGCAATATCAGCATGCGGCGCATGATCTGCGTGTCACCCGATGTCAGCGCATAAAAGTAGATTCCCGTCGACAGCGTGCTGCCCTGCAGCGTGGCCGTGTGCAGTCCCGCGCCCCGATAGCCGTCGACCAGCGTTGCGACGAGTCGTCCGGCCATGTCGTAAAGGCGCAGCCGCACGTTTCCACCGGGCATCGGCACCTCGAAGGGTATCAGCGTATTCCCGCTTTCGGACGGCGTCCAGGGATTGGGATAGTTCTGATGCAGGGCGAAGGCCGCGGGGAGATACTTGTCCGCCCCCAGCATGTGATTGTCGCCGATGCGAAGGACATGCGTGCGTTCGGGTGCGCCGTACGGGGACGTACGTGTCTCCCTGCTGTCGCCGGCGGTGATGTAATAAGAAATTTTGCTGTTTGCCGGAATTTCCGGCAGCGTCACCGTGTACAGTCCCGATCCGTCGGCCTCGGTGCTGAGGGGACGCATCAGCGTCATGCGCTCCTGTTTCGGGCCTTCGGTCGGATGCAGCCAGGTCAGACGGACGTCGTCGCTTCTTACAGGGGACTGCGACACCACCCAGGTCATCACCGTGGTCTGCCGGCCGTTGTAGTAATACTTCGGGTTGGTGCTGATTACCATGCCGTGAAACAGCAGCGCATCCCAGGCGTTGATCATGCCCCAGCCCGCGGCGTTGTCGGGACTCTGCGGGTCGGACGCGGTCTCGCGCAGGACGTCGCGCACCTGCACGGCTGTCAGTTCCGGCCGGGCCGAGCGCACGAGCGCGGCGACGCCCGCGGCCAGCGGCGTGGCCATGGAGGTACCGCTGCTGCTTTCATACCGGTCGTCGGAGGATTTTCCCGCGGAAACGACGGAAACGCCCGGCGCGCAGACGTCCGGTTTGATGCGCAGGTCCGACGTGGGGCCACGGGAACTGAAGCCGGCGACGCTGCCGCTGAAGTCCATCGCTCCCACGGAGATGATGCTGTCGGCATCCGCCGGCGCGATCAGCGTCGCGGCGCTGGGACCTTCATTCCCCATGGCAGTGACGACGACGATGCCGCGGCGCATGGCTTCGACGGCCGCACGCGTGGTGACCGCCGTCCTTCCGTCGAAATCTCCCGCCTGGTGACTGTAGCCCGTGCCGTCGTCCCAGTCCGAATAGCCGAGCGAAACGGAAACGATGGACGCGCCCCGCGCTTCCAGCCATTCGATGCCTTCCACCCAGTAGTCTTCTTCAATCTGTGTTTCGCTGCCGTTGACCTCGGTTTTGGCGAGATAGAACGCGGCGTTGAAGGCGGGACCGATGATACGTCCCTCCTTGAACGAAGCCAGGGCGGAGAAAGTCACGGTCCCGTGGGCATCCTGCCCGTACAGGTCGCCTTCCTCGTTCTCCGTAACGGAATCCTTGTTGATGACGTCGAATTCCCCGCGCACGTCCGCATGCAGCATGGCCTCATGCGTGCGCCAGCGGAAACCGTTGTCCAGCATGCCCACGGTGATGTCCGTTCCGTCGATCCAGATGTCATGCACCGCGGGGACTTTAATGACAGAGAGCTGCGGAAATGCGTCGCCGTAATCGAGTCCGTGGGGATTGACGTATGGCGGAATCGACGCCAGGGAAGCCGGCGCGGGCAGCGTATTCTGCCAGCGGCGCACGGGTTGCACGGCGGCGACCTGCGGCAGTCGCGCGATGCGTATCAGTGCGGGGAGCGGGGCGCGGACACTGACGGCGTTCAGCCAGCGCGATACTGCGACGACTTCGCCACCGGAGG
>JAVVFP010000158.1:0-6861 GCA_032250495.1 Bacteroidota bacterium
GTAGGACCAGGCGATGTCGAACTTGATGGGGAAGCCCAAAAACCACATGCGCAGGCCGTAGCCGGTACCGACGAGCAGGTCGCCGTTGTCGTAATTGCCGTTGGCGTCCCGTTCGAAGGCTTTGAAATTGTCGAAGGTGTCAATCGCGGCTCCGACGTCGAGGAAAATCGCACCGTTGACGGTCTGCAGTATGTAGGGCAGCACGCCACCGAGGAAATATTTCACCACGGGGAAACGGAGTTCCGCGTTGCCGAGTCCATAGCGAGTAACGATGCGGGCGTTGTAATTGTATCCGCGCATGGGAAGCGCAGCCGTGAGAAAGGCGAAGTCCTCGGCGCTGTTGATCGGGATGCGCCCGTCCTCGAAGGTACGGTTGATCCAGTTGTCCGTTCCCCCGAGGAAGAAACGCTGGGGATTACGTCCGAAGCTGCCTCCTCCCGAGCCGCGCAGGACGAAGGAGAAATCGCTCCAGAATCGCCAGTACTTGCGATAGTCGAAGGTCGCGGAGAAAAAGGTCAGCGGACTGCTGCCGAGTCCGGGACTGCCGAACGCGCGCACTTCATAACGCGAGCCGCGCACCGGCGACCACATGCCCCAGAGACTGTTGTCATGTACGAAACCGATATTCGGCACGATGACCGAGCGATCGCGGATCGGGAGTTCCGCCCGGTCGAGGTTCTCCTGGGAAATGTTCATCCATGTCAGCGAGCCCTCGAGGCGGTTGAACTTGTCGAAGGGGTAGCGGGCGCTGAGCCCGAAGCCGTACTGGCGGTAGCGAACCAGGTCGTCATACAGTCCCCCGGTGTACGAGAGCAGGAAGCGGGCACTGTGGAAGCCCTGCACACCCCAGTCCACGCGGCCGGGGAGATATGAATAGCCAAGGGCGTAATCGCTGTTCTTGAGATCGCCGATCAGGTTCGTGAGGAACATGATCTGGTGGTCGCCGAGCATGTCACTGAACGCCATCTGCGTTGTCCCGAGCACGCCGTAAAAGGTGCTGAACCCCGCGTTGCCGTACACCAGGTCCGCGGAAAAACTCAGTTTGTACTTGTTGACGATGAACTCACCATCCTCGCTCTTGTAGTCCTGCACATTGAAGGCGCTGCGGCGCCGTTCACCGCGGTCGCCACCGAGATCGCTTCCGAAAAGGACGCGCTCCCTGGACGTGACCGCCGTGAGACTGTCGAGTCCGCTCTGCTGCTGTCCGAGCTGCACGACCACGTCATCGCCGATCTCGACGCTTTCCTCCGCCTCTCCGCTTCCGTTGCCGGAGTCGGCCATGCCTGCGGCGTCGGCGCTGTCTGCGGCGTCGGCGCTGTCTGCGGCGTCGGCGATGCCTGCGGCGTCGGCGTTGCCTGCGGCGTCGGCGTTGTCTGCGGCGTCGGTGTTGCCTGCGGAACCGGCGTGCGATCCACCGATGGTCGCGGCGCGATCACGCATGCGGCGTTCGAGATACACGGTCGGGGGCAGCTCGTTTATCGCGGCGCGCTCGAACGGGGATTTGAGCAGGAAAATGTCGAAGCCTGCCTCGTACATAGAGGAGAACGCGAGCTTGTTGCCGTCCGCCGTCAGGGACATCTGGTAGATGCCCGACAGGGAATTCGTGACGGGATATTCACGTCCGGTGGACATTTCGCGCACGTATATGTTCTTGATACCGTTCCGATCCGCGATGAAGAGCAGCGCTTCCCCGTCCGGCGAGGCGAGGGGATAGGATTCCTCCGCCTCGGGCGTGTCGGTCAGCCGCGTGATTTCGCCGGAACGCACATCGACGCGGTAGAGATCCATCTGCGAATAATCATGTGCGAAAATGTCGAAACCTTCGGGCAGGTCCTCCCGCCGCAGAAACTGCTTGCGGTCGGAAGAAAAGTAAATGTAGCGGCTGTCGGGCGACCATGCGGGCTCCGCATCGGTGAACACATCGCCTGTCAGGTTACGGGTCTCCTTCCGTTCGAGGTCGTACACCCAGATGTCGCTCTGCGTCGTGGTGTTTCCCACATAGGCGATGCTCTTGCCGTCCGGTGCCCACTGCACCGAAAAAATACCGTCCTTCGTCACCGGAAGCGACTCGTAGTCTCCGCTCTCCACATCGATGATGTTGATCGCGTCATTGGCGCCCGCCTTGGAGGAAAGCGCGAGGAAGCGGCCGTCGGGCGACCAGGACAGTCCGGGCGTGAGCAGATGCAACTCCTCGAAATCGTTCGTATTGTTGCCCTCGATGAGTTTTCGAATGCCGCTGCCGTCGATGGCGGACATGATGTAGACAGAGAAATAGTCATCCCTGTTGCTGATGAAGGCGATGCGATCACCGCTGGGGGATATGGTCGGACTCGTGTTGTAGAAGGCGCCGGATTCGTTGTGATCGGTCAGGCGTTTGGCATACTCGGCGGGAGATTCCCGGATGGCGACGTCCGGATAGTAGAGTTTTTTCTGCTCCTTCATCCAGCGCTCCGACAGCTCCTTGAGGTCCAGCCCGATGGCTTTTTTCAGTCCCGCGTCCACGCTCCGCGCGGTGCGCACGGCGTTGAGCACTTCACTGACTTTCTTCGTTCCATATTTCTCCGCGATGTACCACCAGACCGACTGTCCCCCGCGGTAGGCGAAGTATCCGCCCAGGTACGGGATCGGCGGCAGGTAATTGCTGGTCGCGGCATCGCGAATGAACATGTCGGAGTTCGTATCCCAGCCGCTCAGGGACTCGTACTCGGCGAGTCCCTCGTTCATCCACAAAGGCAGCACGAGCTGTATGCGGTTGGTCAACGCGGCCTGGAGCGAGCCGCCGTAGAACATCTCGTTGATGACCGCGTGTACGAGCTCGTGATGGATGACATGACGGAACTGTGCGTACGATCCTTCGAAGGGGACCACCACACGATTCTTGAACATCTCGGTGACTCCGCCGATACCCTCCTCGAGATAGAGGCCGACGACATTGGTCTGCTGAAAATCATTGTGAGAATTGTAGACGATGAACGGGATGCGGTTCGAAATCCTGAATCCCAGTGTTTTCTGTACGCTCTGCAGCGCTTCCTCCGCGGCGCGCGCCGTGAAGGCGGCCAGCTCGTACCCGTCGTTCGAGTAATACACATCGAAATGCTGCGACTGTATGTAATACCACTCGAAGTCGGTGTACTGCACCTTGTTCTTGCCGAAATACTGCGCCGGGGACTGTGACGCCAGCAGGAAAAGCAGCAGAAGAAAAGCGATGTATGAGAAGGGACGGGAAGGCATCATATAACCTGCCTGCAGATAATGGGAGCGGTTCTGTTGATTTCTCTGATTATAATAATAGCGCCGGAAGCGGGGCCAGTCAAGCCAAATTCACCGCGTGCACGCGCCGTGACCATCCCTTTGACACCGTTTTTGTATATTGGGTTACGTTTCCAAACCACTTTTACCTCTGCATGCGCATCTTAATCACTCTTCTCGCACTGGGTAGCCTCATGACAGCCTGTTCCTCCCGGCAGGAATGCGACATCATCTTTCACAACGCGCGCTTCCATACCATGGACGCCGAACTAAACACCGTCAACGCCCTGGTGGTTCGCGACGGCAGAATCGTCGCGGCCGGCACGCGCGAGGAAGTGCAGCGAGAATGGACCGCAGCGGAGCAGGTGGACCTTCGCGGGACCGAGGTCTTCCCCGGGTTCATCGACGCGCATGCGCATCTGTACGGACTCGGTGAGGAAGCGGTGACACTGCAGCTGCTCGGTACGCGTTCGGTAGAAGAAATACGCTCCATGCTTCGGCATCACCTCCTCGACTACGATGGAACGGAGTGGATCCGTGGGCGGGGCTGGGACCAGAACGACTGGTCCGTCCAGCAATTCCCCGACAGGACGGATCTGGACGCCGTTACCACGGAGCGCCCCATTTTTTTCAGCCGCATTGACGGCCACGCCGGCTGGGTGAACTCCCGTGCACTGGAAATCTGCGGCATTACGGCCGAAACCCCGGATCCGGATGGGGGACGCATACTGCGCGACGCCTCGGGCCGTCCAACTGGAATACTGCTCGACAACGCCATGGAACTCGTGCGAAGCCATATTCCTGCGCCGGACGCTGCAGCGCGACGCGATGCGTACCGGGCCGCCGTCGCGCGCTGCCTCGCCACCGGCATGACGGGTATGCACGATATGGGACTCGACGAGGGGGATATTTCCGCTCTGCGCGGACTCATCGAAGAGGACCGCTTCCCCTTTCGTGTGGTCGGCTATGTTGACGGCCGGGGGGACACCTGGGAAGCGTACTTGAAGAAGGGACGGCAAACCATTGGTAAGCAACAGCTTACCATCGCGGGCCTCAAGCTCTATGCCGATGGTGCGCTCGGTTCGCGCGGCGCCTGGCTGCTCGCACCCTACCAGGACGACCCCGGGAACAGCGGCATACATATCATCGACGGAGACACCATTGCCTACGAGGCGGAACGGGCACTGCGTGCCGGCATGCAGGTGTGCGTGCACGCCATCGGCGACGCGGCGGTTCGCACCGCACTCGATGCCTACGAGCGCGCCCTGCAGGCGGTCCCCTCCGCACCGTGGCCGCTCCGTATCGAGCACGCCCAGGTGATCGATCCGGTGGACATTCCCCGTTTCGCCGCCCTTGGCGTGCTTCCCTCCATGCAGCCGACGCACTGTACCAGCGACATGTACTGGGCCGAGGCCCGACTGGGGTCGGAGCGGATGCGGGGCGCCTATGCCTGGAAATCCCTGGTCCGCAGCGGCAGCATCGTGCCGGGCGGGAGCGACTTCCCCGTCGAGCGCCCCGATCCTCTCGCGGGAATCCATGCCGCCGCCTTCCGCATGAACGCCGACGGGCGTCCTTCGTCCCCCGACCACATCACAAGCGCTTTCGCTGTCGACCCTCTCGCACCCGAGCGGGACGAACGCTGGGAAAACGGCTGGTACGGGAATGAACGCCTCTCACGTGTCGAAGCGGTGCGGGCATTCACCACCTGGGCCGCCGCCGCCGCGGGTCTCCAGGACAGTATGGGATCACTGGAAACGGGGAAATGGGCCGATTTCGTCGTTCTCAGCCAGGATATCCTGCATGTCCCCCGCGAACGTTTCCTTGAAACCCGCGTACTCGCCACCTACGTGGGCGGAAAGCAGGTGTTTGCGACCGCACAGAAGTAATTTTTCCTCCGACGGTGAAACAAAGCGCCCCGGAACGGGGTAGTATACTTTGTCCCGGGGCGCTTCCCTATCCCCGGGTATCATTTCCACGCCATTCTTTCGTATCTTTCGTGATACACGGTTTTTTCCCGCACAGCACGCATTCCAGCATGAACAGACTCCTTATTATCCTCATCACGGCTGCAGCCCTTGCACAGTGCGCTTTCGCGCAGGACTACCTGCTGCGTTATGATCCCGACCAGGGAAGCTACACGTTCAAGCAGCTCGAGGAGACGACGGCCATGGCGCAGAGCAATGACGGCCGTACGATGGACATCAACAGGAAAACCACGCGCTATCTCACCGTCGACGTCGAGGCGGTCGGCGACGAAGGGATCAGCTACACCTGCACGCAGGACACCGCCATCGTCGAAGAGAGTACCGCCGATCCGCGCATACAGCGGCAGAATCTCATCGTGCAGAACATCCTGACCGGCAAGCCCGTTCGCGTCCGGCAGTCCCTCTCGGGCGTGACGCTCGAACACACGGCACTCGTTCCGCTGCAGGCGCAACGCATACTCGGTCCGTCGGCAAACGACGCCATGTTCACACCCCGCGCCGTCATCCTCCCCGTCCTTCCCGACAGGCCGCTCACGGTGGGAATGCGCTGGACGGAGAAGCATGCGGACACGCTCCAACCCTCGAAATCGCATCCGCAGTACGGGACGGGCAGCGGTATCCGCTACCAGCAGAGCAGCACCGAATACGAAGTCGCCGGCAGGGAGACCATCGACGGCACGGCCTGCCTGCGTCTCACCTGGGAAGGGCGTTCCGGGATGGAAGAAAAGGTGATGTACGGCAATCTGGAAGAATACACGGAAGAGACGACACGGAGCAGCGGCGAAATGCTGGTGGAAATCGACAGCGGACTGCCCCGCAAGGTCGACGTGTATTCCGACAAGGAGGCGACGCGCGCGCTCTTCGGCGCGCAGTCGAGCGTCATCCCCTCCTCCATCAGCACACATACTGTTCTCGATCTCATTTCTCATTAACGATACGCGGAGTTTTTCCATGCGCAATGTCATCATCCTTTTTGCAATCGTCGCAATGGCGCTTCCCGCACAGGCACAGGACGCCCTTTACGGCTACGAAAAGGGCACAGAGTACAAGTATCTCATCGAGCAGACGGGACTGCAGATCCAGGAAGCCCAGGGACAGTCCCGCACCAGCAACCGGGAAATCACCATCAGCAGTGTCCTCACCGTCGAGGAGAAACTGGACGGCGGGCATCAGAAAATGAAAATGCTCGTCGAAAACGCACTGGCCATCATCGAAGGACCGCAGCAGACACAGACGCTCGGACCCGAAGCGGCCGGCAAGTCCGTCATCTTCGAACTCGATGCCCAGGGCGACATCGTCGACGTCGACAGCAGCGTCATGGAACTCGAGCCCGAAACGCGCGGCATCGTCATGGCAAGCACCAACATCTTTCCCACCTTCGATGCCGGCAAGCTTTCCGTGGGCAGCGAATGGGAGAGTACAGAAATCGACACGGCCGGTGACGGCGGTGAAACCGAGATCATCACCGAAACCGAACGGACCTACACGGTCAAAGGCGAGAAGGAAATCAACGGACACAAATGCTTCGAAATTCACATCGCCTCAGAAGCCGACATCGAAGGCAAGCAGGTCATGGGAGAGCAGGAAATCATGGTCAGCGGCACGCGCGAGGGAATGACCAAGGTAT
>JAVVFP010000159.1:0-957 GCA_032250495.1 Bacteroidota bacterium
GCGTTCGCTCGGGAAGCCGATTTCCCCGGACATGGACATGGAGCCGCTGGTACTCGAGAAAAAGCTCGCCATGATGGAGAGTTTCCTCGGCAGTGACGATCCGATCGTGCAGTATGCCCTCAAGGGGCAGACACCCGCCGAGGCGGCACGCCGACTGCTGTCCGAGACCATGCTCACGGATTCCGCGCGTTACGAGACATTCGCCGAAGGTTTCCCCGAGTCCATTCGAAACTCTGACGATCCCTTCATTGTGATCGCGCGCATGGCCACACCGCGCCGCATCGCCGCGCAGGAGGTCGCCGGAGAGGTCGGTGCCCGTGACGAGGTCAACAATGCCCTGCTCGGTCGCGCGCTCTTCGATGTGTACGGGACCAGTATTCCCCCGGACGCGACATTCACGCTGCGCATTTCGGATGGCGTCGTGAAGGGATATGAATACAATGGCACGAAGGCGCCCGCGTTCACGACCTTTTACGGCATGTACGATCGGCATTTCTCCTTCCCGGGTGACGAGCAGTGGGCGCTGCCCGAGCGCTGGCTCAATCCTCCGCCGGAATTCGATCTCCGCACGCCGCTGAATTTCGTTTCCACCAATGACATCATCGGCGGAAACAGCGGCAGTCCCCTCATCAACCGCGACAAGGAAGTGGTCGGACTGGCCTTCGACGGCAACATCGAGTCCCTTCCCGGCGAGTTCATCTTCGCACCGGAAATGGGCAATCGCACCGTGTCGGTGCACAGCGCCGCCATGATCGAAGCGATCAACCATATCTACCGGCTCGATCGTCTCGCGCGGGAACTGCGCGCCGGGAAAATCGTGAATTAGCGAAAACCGCAGAACCGTCCGAGGGACGGATCGCGTGAACACGGAAAAGCCCCTTCGCATTGCGCATGCGGAGGGGCTTTTCTCAGGAAGGACGGGGGGTATTATCCGGTCGCCAGGTCTTTTTCCTCGGC
>JAVVFP010000159.1:967-6847 GCA_032250495.1 Bacteroidota bacterium
GGCGAAAGCGCGGCCCGCGCGGAAGGCGGCAATATTCTGCTCGACGATGGCCTCGCCTTTGCGTGCGAAGATGGCCTGGATGGCGCCTTCGAGTTCTTCCGCGGGAATATCGAGGAAGGGGGAGGAGGCGCCGAGAATCACCATGTTCATCGAACGTGCGGTGGCGACTTCGCGGGCGAGTTTTTCGCCGTCGACGAGGATGCTGCGGGGAAGATCTTCGATCTCCTTCCACACGGTCTCGTAGTCGGGATAGTCGGTGATGTTGACGAAGGGTTTCTTGTTGGTGATCAGCCAGCCCTCGGGGGCGAGGTAGCTGGTGTAGCGCAGTGTTTCCATCGGCTCGATACCGATGATCAGGTCCGCGCGTCCTTCGGGTATGAGATCCGAGTAAATCGCTTTGTCACTGATGCGGAGATGCGACTGCACGTCGCCGCCGCGCTGTGACATGCCGTGCACCTCGGCCTGCTTGAGGCTGAGGCCGCGTTCGACGGCCGCGTACCCGATAATGGTTGCGATGGTAAGAATACCCTGTCCGCCGACACCGGCGAGAATGATATCACGTTTCATCAGCTCTGTACCTCCTTCGCAAGCTTGCGGGCGATTTTCGCCGTCTGAATGCACTCACGGCGTTCGATGATGACGGACACGCCCCTGTGATAGAGCTCTTCCTTGATCATCGCCACGTTTTCGTCATGATATTTTTTCAGTGGTTCGACGACGCGGACATGGTCCTTCGGCACGCCGAGTCCGAGACAGATGTCCTCGAGCTTTCCGCGGGCAGAGCTTGTCTGTCCGCCGGTCATTCCCGTGGTTTCATTGTCGACGATCATGACGGTGATGGGACTGTCCTCTATGATGGCGTCGAGGAGTCCGGTCATGCCCGAATGCGTGAAAGTGGAATCGCCGATCACGGCGACGGCGGGAAAGAGTCCGGCATCCGCGGCGCCCTTGGCCATGGTGATCGAGGCGCCCATGTCGACGCAGGAGTTGATGGCGTTGAACGGTTCGAGTGCGCCGAGTGTGTAGCAGCCGATGTCGCTGAACACGCGTCCCGGCTCGAGTTCCATCAGCGCCTGGTTGAGCGCGTTGTAACTGTCGATGTGCGGACAGCCGGGACAGAGCTCCGGCGGACGGGGACGCACGATTTCGGATTTCTCTTCTGTCAGGGCGATTTCCCTGCCGAGCGATTTCGCGACGATGTTCGGATTGAGTTCCCCGGCGCGGGGAACCGTGCCGTCGAGGCGACCGAGGATGTTGTAGCTGGCATCCATCAGTCCCCGAATCTGCTCCTCGACGAAGGGCGCACCTTCTTCGAGAATCAGTACGCGCTCGCACTCGTCGAGCAGGCGCCTGACATGCTTGCGCGGCACAGGGTACTGGCTGAGCTTCAGCACGGGATGGGGGCAGCCCTCGGGATAGTTTTCCATCAGGTAGTTGTACCCGATGCCGCAGGCGATAATGCCAAGCGAACGGTCATCGGCGTCGATGTAGCGATTGAAGGGGGAATTCTCGGCGTCCTCCTCGAATGCGACCTGCTTGCCGAGCAGGGACTGGTAGTTTTTCCGCGCGATGGAGGGGAGAAGGACGAACTGTCGCTTGTCCGCCGGAAGTCGAAGCTCGTTCTCCGCGCGCGGCTCACCGAGTTCGACTCCCGCACGGGAGTGCGCGAGGCGGGTGGTGATGCGCACGAGCACGGGTGTGCCGTACTTTTCCGACAGGTCGAAGGCATACCCGGCCGCTTCGTAGGTTTCCTGCTGATTGGAGGGTTCGATCATGGGAACGAGCGCGAACTTGCCGTAATACCGGCTGTCCTGTTCGTTCTGTGAAGAATGCATCGAGGGATCGTCGGCGACAAGGACCAGCAGTCCCCCGTTCGCACCGGTGATGCCCGCATTGATAAAGCCGTCCGCTGCGACATTGAGGCCCACATGCTTCATGCAGACCATGGCACGTTTGCCCGCGTACGACATGCCCAGCGCCGCCTCCATGGCGGTTTTCTCGTTCGCACTCCAATCCGAGTGCACGCCACGTTCACGCGCTTCTTTTACTTTCTGAATATATTCTGTGATTTCCGTCGAAGGGGTGCCGGGATAGGCATAGACCCCGGAGAGTCCGGCGTCGAGCGCCCCCTGGGCGATGGCCTCGTCACCGAGCAGCAGCATCCGTTTCATGTGCAATCCTTGCGTTAATGTATCGACGTGTTATGTGTTTCCGCGGCACGGAAATCGTGCCTGGATAAAGTATTTCAAGATAATACCGCAATGTCTTTTATCCTAGATGCGGTCGCCTGAATTCGTCCCGATATCTCCCCGTGCGGGACAGTGAGTGCGCGTAAGGCCAGGCTGCAGAAAAAAATAGCCGAAAACATGGCATATTCGCATCTCGTTTGTCGGGTCGTAATGAAAATCTTGCATGTCGCTAACAAAACCCTAACATTGTGAGTGCGATATTAGTATCGATTATGCTTTTATCAAACAGCGAGCGTGCTACCTTGAGCAGCAAAGGACATGTACTTGTCGTCGAAGATGAGGAGGAAATCCTCGAACTCGTCACCTACAACCTCGGGAAGGAAGGATACGAAGTCAGTCGCGTGACAACCGGTGAGGATGCGCTCAGGCGTGTCAGGGATATCGATCCAGACCTCATCCTGCTGGATCTGATGCTCCCGGGGGTGGATGGACTCGAAGTCTGCAAGGTCATCAAGAATGACAGGGAAACCGCGCATATCGCCATCATCATGCTCACGGCACGGAGTGAGGAGGCTGATATCGTTACCGGACTCGAGCTCGGGGCCGATGACTACATCACCAAGCCGTTCAGCAGACGCGTCCTGCTCGCACGCGTCAAGGCGGTACTTCGCCGCGGGCGCGGGGAGGCGACCGGCGACGAGAACGAGGTGCTGCGTGTGCACGACATCGTCATCAATCCCGGTCGTCACGAGGTCCTCGTCGGCGGGGAGGTGGTCTCCCTGACTCTTACCGAATTTCGCGTCCTTCATTTCCTCGCAAACCGGCCGGGCTGGGTCTTCACCAGGTCGCAGATCGTGGAGGCCGTCCGGGGTGACGGGTATCCCGTCACCGATCGCAGCGTGGATGTGCAGATTGTGGGTCTGCGCAAAAAGCTCGGCCAGGCAGGCAAATACGTCGAGACCGTCCGTGGCGTGGGCTATCGTTTCCTGGAATCGCCATGAAGAAAAAGCGCCTGTTCTGGCAGCTGTACGCGTCGAATTTTCTGATCATCTTTCTCGCCCTTTTCGCCTTCACCTATCTCGTTTCCGGTTCGTTCAAGACCATTCTGCTGACGCAGGTTTCGGACGATCTGAACTCCCGCGCACATCTGCTTCATGAGGATATCCTGGAGAAATTTCAGCGTGCCGATCCCGGTGTGCTCCAGGCATACTGCCAGGACCTGGGAAACAGTTCCTCGACGCGCATCACCGTTCTCCTGCCTGACGGCAGTGTGATTGCCGATTCCGAGCGGGATCCCGGGGAGATGGACAACCACTCCGACAGGCCGGAAATCGTGCAGGTCTTGCGCGGCGGCAGCGGTTTCTCGACGCGTTTCAGCGCAACGCTCCGGCAGAACACCATGTATGCGGCTATTCCGATGAAGGATCAGGGTCGCATGGTGGGGGTGCTCCGCACGGCGGTCCCGGTTCATCAGGTGGAGGATAGCGTCGCATCCCTGCAGTGGAAGGTCGTTCTCGGGGGGTTGGCCATCGCGCTGCTCGCGGGATTGATCAGCCTGATCATATCTCGGCGGATCACGCGTCCCATCGAGCATCTCAAGCAGGGTGCGCGTCGCTTCGCGGAAGGTGATCTCGATTTTCGTCTCCCCGTTCCGCAGTCCGAAGAACTTTCCGATCTCGCGAATGTGATGAATACGATGGCGGAACAGCTGCAGGACCGCATCTCCATCATCGTGCGCCAGCACAGCCAGCAGGATGCCGTTCTTTCCAGCATGGTGGAAGGCGTCATCGCGTTCGACAGTGATGAGCGCCTTCTGAACATGAACAGTTCCGCGGCGCGCTTGCTGAACGTCGACCCGGACCGTGTGAAGGGAAAGAGCATACAGGAGGTCGTGCGCAACATCGGTCTGCAGCGTTTCGTCGAAGGGGTCCTGGCCTCACAGGCATCGACGGAGGGATATGTCACCCTGGTCGACGACGTCGAGCGCTTCCTGCAGGTACACGGCAGTCTGCTCAAGGACGACAGCGGCAAGCCGATCGGTATTCTCGTGGTGCTCAATGACCTGACCGAACTGCGTACGCTCGAGAACGTGCGGCGGGATTTCGTTGCCAATGTCTCCCATGAGCTGAAGACTCCGATCACGAGCATCAAGGGTTTCGTAGAAACACTGCTCGACGGTGCAATCTACGAAAGGGAGGATGCGTTGCGTTTCCTCGGTATCGTGTCCAAGCAGGCGGACCGCCTCAACGCGATTATCGAAGATCTCCTCAGTCTGTCGCGTATCGAGCAGGCGGGTGATACCGATCAGATCAGCCTGGCGCCCGGCTGCGTGCGCGATGCACTTATCGCGGCGCTTCAGATCTGTCAGCACGATGTGGATGTGAAGAACATTCGCGTTCATCTCGACTGTTCCGATAATATTCAGGCCATGATGAATCCGCCTCTTCTCGAGCAGGCTCTGGTGAACCTCGTCAACAACGCCGTCAAGTATTCCGAAGAGGGGAGCAACGTCTGGCTGTCCGCCAGTGTGGAGCAGGGAGAGAGGGTGCAGATCATCGTGCGCGACGAGGGCCTGGGAATCGAAGCGGAGCATCTCCCGCGGCTCTTCGAGCGCTTCTATCGTATCGATAAGGCGCGCAGCCGGAAAATGGGGGGAACGGGCCTCGGTCTGGCGATCGTCAAGCATATCGCGCAGGCGCATCGCGGTCACGTCGATGTACAGAGTACACCCGGCAGCGGAAGCGTATTCACGATAACCCTGCACGCCCCGACATCCGAGACGGATGTCCTGCATCGCACGTAGCAGGATTTCGTATGTTTCATTACATTGCGAGCTATCGCAGCATCCAATCATGACCGAGAACGGTATTCGCAGTACAGAAAAACTCAAACGGAAAATCCTGCGGCTCAGCGCGCTCGTCGAGGAGCAGGCGCGGCGCTGCGTGCTGTCCGTTCGTACGAGGGACCGGCAGGCCGCGCAGCACGTCATCGATGCGGATGCGGAGATAGATGCCCTGGAGATCAGCATTGAGAAGGACTGTATCGCGATGCTGGAGACCGGCGGACCTGCGTATGTGGATATCCGCTTTGCGATCGGAGTGTTGAAAATAAATGTCGACCTGGAACGTATCGGGGACCTCGCCGCGAATATCGGACGAAGCGTGCTCTCCCTCGGTCGACATGAGCAACTCGTTTTGCCGGGCGAGCTGACACAAATGTCCGAGCGAATGGTTCGCATGCTGACGGCCACCCTCGATGCTCTCGTGCATATGGATACGGAGGGTGCCCGCGAGGTCTGCGGCATGGACGCGGACGTCGACACACTCAACCGGGCGATGTATGCAGTGGTGCGGGATCGAATACAGGAAAATCCCGCACAGACCGAGCGCCTGCTGCACCTGCTCGGGATATCACGCGCCATGGAGCGTATCGCCGATTACGCCACGAATATCGCTGAGAATGTCGTCTTCATGCAGGAAGGCATCATCATCCGTCACGGTGGCGAGCCGCCGACGCCGGACAACGCCGAGTCCCGCTAACTCTCACAACAAAAAACACATTGACAGCAGGCCATGGAAATTTTTATCGTCATACTGATCATTCTGCTCGCTGCTGCGGTCATTGACCTGATGGTCGGTGTCGCGAATGATGCGGTGAACTTCCTGAATTCCGCCATCGGCGCGAAGGTGGC